>PHEM01000473.1 GCA_002842935.1 Alphaproteobacteria bacterium HGW-Alphaproteobacteria-13
CCAGCCAATGCCCCTCGCGAACATGCTCTCCGCCTGCCAGCCGCGCCAGCAGGTCGGCGTTGGTCGAGCCTGTCTGCCGGGTCCGCTCGATCGTCGGGTTCAGAACAGCACCGCCGCCGCATAGGCCGAAGCCGCCGCGAGCATGGGGATGAAGAGATAGCCGATGACCGACAACCACAAGGCGCTCGCCGCGACGATCGTGCCTTCGACCGCGTTGCCGCCGCCCGCCACATCGACGTCTGCTTGATCATCGAAATACATCGTCTTGATGATCGCGATATAATAGAAGGCGCCGATCACGGAAACGACGATACCAGCGACCGCCAGCGGTACGAGACCCGCGTTCACCGCCGCCTCGAACACCAGATATTTCGGCCAGAAGCCGAACAGCGGCGGAATGCCGGCAAGGCTGAACAGGAACACCGCCAGCGCCGCGGCAAGCCCCGGACGCCGCCGCGACAGGCCCGCGAAGGCGGGAATACTCTCGACCTGATGGCCGTCCGCGTCGCGAAGCTGGAGCACGACGAGGAAGAAGCCGATCGTCGTCACCACATAGACCAGCAGATAGGTCAGCACCGCCTCGACGCCCTGCTGCGTTCCCGCGGCGAGACCGATGAGGATAAAGCCGACATTGTTGATCGACGAATAGGCGAGCAGGCGCTTGATATTCTTCTGCCCGATCGCGCCGACCGCGCCGAGGATGGTCGAGGCGAGCGCGAGGAAGATGATGATCTGCTGCCACGCGGCCGTAGCGGGTCCCATCGCCTCGATGACGACGCGCATCATCAGCGCCATCGCCGCGACCTTGGGCGCGCTGGCGAAGAAGGTCGTCACGGGCGTCGGTGCGCCTTCATAGACGTCGGGTGTCCACATGTGGAACGGCACGGCGCTGATCTTGAAGGCCAGCCCCGCGATCACGAACACGATGCCGAAGATCAGTCCGATGCCCGGCGCGTTGCCCATCGCCGCCGCGATCCCGGCAAAATCGGTGGTGCCCGAAAAACCGTAGAGCAGCGAAATGCCATAGAGCAGCATCCCCGACGCCAGCGCGCCGAGGACGAAATATTTAAGCCCGGCCTCGCTCGACCGCTCGTCGGTGCGCATGAAGCTCGCCAGCACATAGGACGCGAGGCTGTTGAGTTCCAGCCCGACATACAGCGTCATCAAGTCGCGCGACGAGGCCATGATGCCCATGCCCAGCGCCGCGAACAGGATCAGCACCGGATATTCAGCCCGCATCGCGCCCGTGAAGAAACGCGGCGCGACCAGGATGCAGACGAAGCTCGCGGCATAGATCAGCAGCTTGGCAAAGCCGCCGAAGCCGTCGACCGACAGCGTTCCCGAAAACACCGACGCGTTGACGCCGAACAGGGCCACCACCGCCACGGTCGCGGCGGCGAGCGTTAGCAGCGCGGCCAGCTGATACAGCCCGGTCTGCCGGTCACCGGCAAAGGCGCCGATCAGCAGCGTGACGAGGCCGCCGATCGTCAGGATCAGTTCGGGCCAGATGAGCGCGAGATCGGCGGTCATTGCATGCCTCCCGCATGATGCGCTTCGCCATGGGTCGCCTCGCCGTGGCTGTCCGCCGCCTTGGGCTTGCCCATGGCGAGATGGGCGTCACCGGCGGGCCTGGCGGGGGCGAGGCGCGCGACCACCGTGGTCACGTCGCCGCGCATCGGCGCCAGGAAGCTTTCGGGATAGATGCCCATCCACAGCGCCACGGCCGCGAGCGGCACCATGATCGCCCATTCGCGCGGATTGAGGTCGGGCATGGCCTTCACATCGTCCTTGGTGAGTTCGCCGAACACGACGCGGCGATAGAGATAGAGCATATAGGCGGCGCCGAGGATGATGCCCGTCGTGCAGACGAAGGCGACGATGCTCGACGCTTCATAGATGCCGAGCAGGCTCAGGAACTCGCCGACGAAGCCGCTCGTCCCCGGCAGACCGATCGACGCCATGGTGAACAGCATGAAGAACAGCGCATAGACCGGCATGTTGACGGCGAGGCCGCCATAGCGGTCGATCTCGCGCGTGTGCAGTCGGTCATA
>PHEM01000474.1 GCA_002842935.1 Alphaproteobacteria bacterium HGW-Alphaproteobacteria-13
ACGACGGGCGAACCCGCCGGTATGTCGGCGCGCAGCACCCGCCCCCCGGCCGGGGCGACGAGCGCGCCCTGCCCCGCGACGCTGGCGCTCGCGCCCTGCTGCGCGCGCGCGGCGGCGACTTGCGCATCGGCGGCGCGCGCGGCGGCCACGGCCTGGTCGAGCCGCGCCTTCGCATAGACGCCGTTGGCGTAAAGGTCGCGGATACGGGCAAGGTCGGCGCCCGCGCGCGCCGCCTCTGCCTGCGCGGCGGCGACCTGCGCGCCATAGGCGCTGGTTTCATGGCCGATCCGCGAATCGACGATCAGCCCGATCCGCTGCCCCTGCCGGACCGTGTCGCCCGCGCGCACCGACAGGGTGGTGAGGATGCCGGGAATGCGCGCGAGAATTTCGGCCTGGTCGCGCGTCGCGATCTCCGCGCCGACCGCCTTCATGTCGGCGATCTCGCTGGACTGAAGGCGAAAGGTTTCGCCCGCGGGCAGGGGCGGAACCTTGGCCTCGCGCTCGGACGCCCCGCCGCACGCCGAAAGCGCCAGCGCCGCGCCCGCCAACCAGAATCGCTTGCCCATCCTACTCACGCGCCCCTTCCTTCATTATTAAAAGTTTTCTAATTGAATATATCATGTAATAATGATATTAGTCAATGTCGCAGAGAGAGGAAGGGTCGCAAATGGACAAGCCATTGATCGTGGTGCTGGGGGCGGGCCTGGGCGGCACCATCGCCGCCTATGAGATCAAGGCCGCCGTCAAGGGCCGGGCCGAGGTGATGGTGGTATCGGATACCGCCATCTACAGCTTCATCCCTTCCAATCCCTGGGTCGCCGTGCGCTGGCGCGAACCCAGGGCGATACAGGTCGATCTGCCGCCGGTGTTCGCGAAGAAGAAGATCGGCTTCACGTCGGTCGGCGCCCGCCGCGTCCATGCAGGCGAAAAGCGGCTCGAACTGAATGACGGCTCCTTCATCACTTACGATTATCTTGTAATCGCAACGGGACCCGATCTGGCCTTCGACGAGATCGAAGGGCTGGGACCCGAAGGCCATAGCGTCTCCATCTGCCAGACCGCCCATGCCGCCGCCGCCGCGGATGCGTTCGACGCCTTCGCGGACGATCCCGGCCCGATCGTCGTCGGCGCCGTGCAGGGCGCGTCCTGCTATGGCCCGGCCTATGAATTCGCGCTGATCCTCGACACCGAACTGCGCCGCCGCAAGATCCGCGACAAGGTGCCGATGACCTTCGTCACCGCCGAACCCTATATCGGCCACCTCGGTCTCGACGGCGTCGGCGACACCAAGTCGCTGCTGGAAAGCGAATTGCGCGACCGCCACATCAAATGGATCACCAACGCCCGCGTGACCGGCGTCGTGGCGGGCCTGATGCACGTCGAGGAAGTGGACGAGGACGGCGCGGTCCGCAAGACGCACGACCTGCCCTTCGGCTTCTCGATGATGCTGCCCGCCTTTCGGGGCGTGCCTGCCGTGCGCGACATAGAGGGGCTGACCAATGCGCGCGGTTTCGTCATCGTCGACAGGCACCAGCGCAACCCCGCCTTTCCGGAGATTTTCGCGCTGGGCGTCTGCGTCGCCATTCCGCCGACCGGGCCGACGCCGGTCCCGGTCGGCGTGCCCAAGACCGGCTTCATGATCGAATCGATGGTGACGGCGATCGCCGCCAATCTGTCGGCGATCCTCGACGGTCGGGACCCGACGGCGGAGGCGACGTGGAACGCCGTCTGTCTGGCCGACTTCGGCGACGGCGGCGTCGCCTTCGTCGCGCAGCCGCAGATTCCGCCGCGCAACGTCAACTGGTCGTCCAGCGGCAAATGGGTCCATCTGGCCAAGGTTGGCTTCGAAAAATATTTCCTGCGCAAGGTCCGCAAGGGCGAACGCGAGCCTTTCTACGAAAAACTCGCGATGCACGCGATGGGCATCCGCAAGCTGCGTTTCTGATCCCTCAACCAAGGAGATGGCATGAATGACTGGTGATCGGCCTTGGTGCTCGGCGTCGTGGTGTTTGCTATGGTGTTGGGCGAGGCGGATAGGTTGCAGGCTGGA
>PHEM01000475.1 GCA_002842935.1 Alphaproteobacteria bacterium HGW-Alphaproteobacteria-13
CGCGTTTGACGCGCGATATTTCAGGTTCAGACAGACAAAAAAAGCCCGGCAAATCGCTTTGCCGGGCTTTTGTCTTTCCGGTTCGTCCGTCCGCCTATTCGCGGCTGCCCAGCAGGTTGAGCAGGAAGGTGAACATGTTGACGAAGTCGAGGTAGAGCGTCAGCGCGCCCATCACCACCGACTTGCCGACGAAGTCGGTTCCACGGACATAGAAATACATGCTCTTGATCTTCTGCGTGTCATAGGCGGTCAGCCCTGCAAAGATCAGGACGCCGATCACGCTGATCGCCATGCCCATCGGCCCGGACTTGAAGACGAAGGCGTTGAGCAGCATCGCGACGAGCAAGCCGACGACACCCATGATCAGGAAGGTGCCGAAACCCGACAGATCCTTCTTGGTCGTATAGCCATAGAGGCTGAGACCGAGGAAGGCCGCGGCCGTCGCGAAAAAGGTCTGCGCGATCGAGGTCTGCGTAAAGGCCAGGAAGATGGTCGACATCGACAGGCCCATCACCGCGGCATAGACCCAGAAGATCGCCTGCGCGGCCGGGGTCGACAGCTTGTTGATGCCGAAGCTGAGCACCAGCACGAAGGCCAGCGGCGCCAGCATCACCACCCACATCAGCGGGCTGCCGATCATCGACTGGGTAAAGCCCGACTGAAAGGCCAGCATCGCGACGATGCCGGTCAGCAGCACGCCCGATCCCATATAGTTGTAAACCGACAGCATGTACGACCGCAGCCCGGCATCGACAGCCTGGTCCGTTGCACGCGTGCCGGCACCAAAACCGGAAGCCGCCATGTTGGGGTCGTTCCAATTCGCCATTTGCATTCTCCATCACCGGCCAGCCCATACCGGCCGTGGGAGCAATATCGGGATTTTCCTGTCCCGTTTCAAGCGAAACCCGGTCGAACGGCGGAATCGGGCCTTCCTGGAAATATTACGGAAACATTTGGGGTTGTCCCATGCCCTCTCCGCTGTTCCTATCGCCGCGAAGCGCCTATGCTGCGCCCGTCATGTCCACGCACCGCCTGTTCGTCGCCCTGCGCCCGCCGCGCGCCATCCGCCTGGCGCTGCTTACCGCGATGCACGGCATTTCCGGCGCGCGCTGGCAAAGCGACGAGCAGCTTCACTTGACGCTGCGCTTCGTCGGAGAGGTCGATTCCCACCGCGCCGAGGATATCGCGGCGGCGCTCGGCGCGCTCCACGCCCCCGCGATCGCCGCGCGCATCGCGGGCGTCGGCCTGTTCGAGCGGCAGGGCCGCCCGCACATGGTGTGGGCCGGGGTCGAACCGCTCGCCCCGCTCGCCGCGCTGCACCGCAAGGTCGATCAGCTGCTCGCCCGCGTCGGCATCGCCGCCGAAACCCGCGCCTTCGTCCCGCACATCACGCTCGCTCGCCTCAATCGCGGATCGGGTTCCGTCGCGCCCTTCCTGGCGCTGCACGGCGATCTGGCGAGCGAGGACTTCGCCTTTGCCCATGTCACGCTTTATGAAAGCGAGCTGGGCCATGGCGGATCGCGCTATCACCCCGTCGCGCGCTATCCGCTGGAGGCGGCGAATTCGGCGACCAGCGCCGCGGCGACGGCATCGACGTCGCCCCACGTCACGGCAAAGCCGTCCGCCGCGCCATAATAGGGATCGGCGACGCTGCGTCCCGCCTGTCCCGGCACCAGATCGAGCATCAGCCGCAGCCGCGCCGTCGCGTCGGCCGGCGTCAGTGACGCGGTCACGTGTTCAAGCACGAGCACCTGTGGCGTCACGGCGAGGGCACGGGCCAGGTGCAGTCGAACGCGATCGGCTGGTGTCAGCGACTGCACGGCGGCCGACAGCCGCTCCCGTCCCAGGCCGACTTCGTCGGCGAGGTCGGCCACAGCCCGGCGAATCTCCTCGGGCACGGGATCGATCGACAACGTAAACGGCAGTGCCAGATTTGCCTCGATGGTCATCGTGTCGAGCAACACGGCGCGGCTGGTGACCATGCCGAACAGGTCCAGCGCGGTGAGCCATTCGGTGTCGGTCGCGATGTCGCGTGTGTCACGGCCGG
>PHEM01000476.1 GCA_002842935.1 Alphaproteobacteria bacterium HGW-Alphaproteobacteria-13
ATGCCGATCACAACCTCTATTTCACCTATTCGCAAGGGTTCAAGGGCGGCGGGTTCGACCCGCGCGGCCAGACCACGGCCTGCCGTAACAGCGCTGGCGGGGCCTGCACCGAGCAGGAGGTGTTCGATTTCATGGGCTTCGAGCCGGAAACGGTCGACAGCTTTGAATTGGGCTGGAAGGCGTCACTGCTCGACAACCGCCTCAATATCAGCGTCGCCGGGTTCCTCGGGCAGTATGACAATGTCCAGATCCCCGGATCGGTCGGGTTCGACAGCAATGGCGATGGCACCAATGACAGCTTCATCGGCATCACCTCGAACGCGGCTTCGGCTGACGTCAACGGGATCGAGTTTGAAGGCAACGCGCTGGTCGGCAAGGACTTCGCCGGCGATGGCAGCCGTTTCAGCATCAACTGGTCGCTCGGCGTGATCGATGCCAAGTACAACACTTTCATCGACAATTTCGGAAATGATGTGGCCGATCAGCGGGTTTTCCAGAACACGCCTGATCTTACCGCGCACATGGGCTTCAACCTCGGTCTGCCGGTGGGTAGCGGCATGATGGACTTCATCGGGCTTGCCTCGCTGCGGTCGGATGCCAGCCAGTTTGAAGTCGCCAACCCGTTCCTCGATCAGGATGGTTTCGTGCTGGTCGATGCCAGCGTGGTCTATACTGCGGATAGCGGGCTGTTCTCCATAGGGCTGCACGGCAAGAACCTGTTCGACAAGGAATATATCGTTGCAGGCTACAACTTCGTCGCAGGCGGGGTTGGCGGTGCGCCGTTCATCCCGACGCTGGGCCGCGAAGGCACGCTGACCGGGTTCTTCGGCGACCCGCGCCGGGTATTCGTGACCGCGCAGGTCAATTTCTAAGAAGCTCTCCTGAAGGGGCGGCGGCCTCTCACGATACCACCGCCGCCCCTTTTCTTCTGGCCCTTCCCTCTTTCCTTGAACCGCCTGAGCGGGCATAGCGCCACGCCATGCATGATATCCGCTTTATCCGAGAGAATCCCGAAGGTTTCGATGCCGCCTTGGCGCGGCGCGGGGCCGATCCGTTGGCGAAGGCGCTGATCGCGCTCGACGAAGAACGCCGCGCGGTGACGACGCAGGTGCAGGTCGCGCAGAGCCGCCGCAACGAAGCGTCAAAACTGATCGGCGCGGCGATGGCCAAGGGTGACAAGGACGGTGCCGAGGCGATCAAGGTGGAAGTCGCTGCGATCAAGGACGCAATGCCCGCCTTGGAGGCGCGCGCTGATGAATTGGCTGCAAAGCTGAAAGCGGCGCTGGAGATCATCCCCAACCTGCCCGCCGACGATGTGCCCAACGGCGCGGGCGAGGAGGATAATGTCGAGGTTGCCCGCTGGGGCACCCCGCGCAGCTTCGATTTCACCCCGCGCGAACACGCGGACATGGCCCCTGCCCTCGGCATGGATTTTGAAACCGGAGCGCGGCTGTCCGGCGCACGCTTCACCTTCCTGCGCGGCGACCTGGCGCGGCTGCATCGGGCACTCGGCCAGTTCATGCTCGACGTGCAAACCCGCGAGCATGGTTACGAGGAATGCAATCCGCCGGTGCTGGTCAAGGACGAGGCGATGTATGGCACCGACAAGTTGCCGAAGTTTGCCGAGGATAGTTTTGCGACTTCGAGGAACCTATCAACCGACGCTGTAGTTGGCGCGATCTTTGATCACTTACGTAGCAAGGCTGAAAGCAATGGGGGGGCGCTCACATCGGAGCTGCTCGAATGGGAAGATAAAGCCGCCAAGCTTGCGCTCAATCTCCGTAATCAACCGCTTTGGCTCATCCCCACCAGCGAAGTCCCCCTCACCGCCAGCGTCATGGGCGAATTGCTCGATGAGGCCGCCCTGCCCATGCGGCTCACCGCGCTCACGCTGTGCTTCCGCTCCGAAGCGGGGGCGGCGGGGCGCGATACGCGCGGGTTCATCCGTCAGCACCAGTTCGAAAAATGCGAACTCGTCAGCATCGTCCGCCCCGAAGATTCCGAGGCCGAGCATCAGCGCATGACCCGCGCGGCGGAAACCATCCT
>PHEM01000477.1 GCA_002842935.1 Alphaproteobacteria bacterium HGW-Alphaproteobacteria-13
CAATCTGACGCTCAACGTGCTGATGCTGGTGTCGCCGGTCGAGGCGATAAAGGACTGGCAGTCGGCGCTGTAGGCGCGTGCGGTCCAGCGGCGGCGTGCGGAGTCCTGTTTTGGGGCAATATCCGGCACGAGCGGCCTTGCTTAACAGGTCGGAAACCATTATTGTCCGAGTCCATAAAGCTTGGGTCGCTTCCGTTACAGAGTCGGAGGCATTAATGAACAAAAATATTGCGGCGGCAGCAGCCGTCATCTTTTTCGCCCTGCCGGCGACTCCGGTAGCGGCGCAGTCGCTGTCCGACTATGCGGTCTATGCCGATGACGAGGCGAAACTCGGCACCGTCATCATCACCGGCAGCGTCGCGGGTCGGCCTGTCGACAAGAGCTTCACCGCGATGGTCAGCGGCGGCACCACCGCCTCGTCAGACGCGCTCACGGACGCCGCTGTTTACAATTCGGCGACGATGGCGGCGATGGCGCCCACTGCGGGAACCAGTTTCACCGGCTCGCCCAATGCGACGCTGTCGAGCGTATCGCCCGGAACCACCGTCTATTCGCTCAGCGGGGCGGACTGGGAAGCGCTCAGCACACTCACCTTCGCCGGAGCCAGCACGGGCGCGATCATCAATGTCGGCGGCACGTCACTGACCAAAGCCTTGAACATCAACTTGGGCAGCCTGCTCGCGAGCGACGTGATTTTCAATTTCTACGAGGCGACCTCGCTCGATTTCAGCGGCGCCGTCAATTTCCACGGCACGATCCTGGCTCCGAACGCGAATGTGAAGCTGGCTGGCGTGAATCTGTTCGGTGCTGTCATCAGCGACACGTTCGAGTCGCCCAGCGCGAACATCCAGCACCGCGGCTATACCGGCTTCCTGACGCCGCAGTCGGCGGTGCCCGAACCGGCGACCTGGGCGATGATGATCATGGGCTTCGGCCTCGCCGCGGGAGCGTTGCGGCGCCGCAAGACCGCACCCGGCGCGCTTGCCGCCGCCTGAGGCGGCGAACGGCGCTGACGGCGGGAGACTCGATCAGGTTGGACGCGGGCGGATCAGGGATTTGATCCGGCGCATCCCCGCGACCAGCGGGGCGGGTATCGGCAACCGGTCGATGAAAGACCGGTCGCCGATGTCGGTCCGTGACGCCCGTTGCCGTGACAGCAGCGCGAATTCGGTCCGGATTTCCGGGTGCATGCGGCGGAACCATACCAGTGCGCCGTCGATCGGAGGGCGAATGGCCGGATTGAATCCGGTTTTGCTAGCCGCGCGGGGTTCGGGCGGAAAGGCCGGGTCGAGAAGCGCCTCGAGATAGAGGGCCGCCTTTTGCGCGGCGTCGGCGGAAAAGCCCATGAAATGGGCGCCGATGATCTCACTGTCCTGTGGATTGTCCGGGTCGGATGCCGAATAGCCGCCATAGAATATATCGGTTCCCTCGGGCAGTTCGAACGCGTCGATTCCCGGCAGGAATTCGCAGTCATCCTGGAATATCAAGACGCTTTCCCCGCGCTGCGCGGCATCCTTCAGGATGGCGAGGTGGCTTCGATAGGCTCCGTGCGAGCCGACGCGAAGGAAAGGACCGGACTCGTCGCGCTTTATCGCCGGAAAAAAAGAGACGTTGCCGCCGACCGTCACGCCGAAATTAGCCAGTTCCTGCTCCATTTCGCGGCGGCGGTCGGCGCGCTCGGGAAGGTTGACGATCCGAATGCGGTCGTAATTCGAAAATAATGGCGGCATTCTTCGTTCCTGTGGCGATCGCTCTTGCTTTGGACGAAAGCGTCGAGCCATAAATATGAACCGTTCGTGCTGAGCTTGTCGAAGCACCGCCCTTTTTCTTGCGATGTTAGAGCGGCGCGCCTTAAATCTGAACCATATCCCCGAGCGAAGACGAGGGGCCTTGCCGAGCGAAGTCGAGGCAGCGGCGGTGCGGGTTCTCGCTCCGCTCGAACAAGCCCCTCGTCTTCGCTCGGGGATACGGTGATTCAGATTTCGTGCAATTTGCTCTAAAGGAAAGAACGGCCCTTCGACAAGCTCAGGGCGA
>PHEM01000478.1 GCA_002842935.1 Alphaproteobacteria bacterium HGW-Alphaproteobacteria-13
GCGGGACATGGCGGCGCGCGAGACGGCGGCGTCGATGGGCGGACGGCCGGACATCGCGCTGTTCGGCTTCGATGACGAGTTGGACGCGCTGCTGTGCGTCCTTCCGGCCAGCGCGCTGATGAACCGCGCGCGTCCGGGTGGGCGCGACATGATCGTCGCGATCCGCAAGGCCGACCTTGCGACCGGCGATTTTTCGCGGCTGCGCCTGCTGGGCGATTGACGTTCCGGTCAACTTGCGGCGGCCCGTTTCGCGTCCTAAGCATAGGAAAATGCATTTGGATGGGAGGGGCAGACATATGGCGCGTATCGCAATCGTCACCGGCGGCACTCGAGGTATCGGGGAAGCCATTTCGCTGCGGCTTCAACAGGACGGCGTCACGGTCGTCGCCAATTATGCGGGCAATGACGAAAAGGCGCGCGCCTTCACCGAGCGCACCGGGATCAACGCCTATAAATGGGACGTCGGCGACCATCAGGCGTGCCTCGACGGCTGCGCGCGCGTCGCGGCGGAGGTCGGTCCCGTCGATATCGTCGTTAACAACGCCGGCATCACGCGCGACGGAACGCTCGCGCGCATGAACTATGACGACTGGCACGACGTGATGCGGATCAACCTGGGCGGCTGCTTCAACATGGCGAAGGCCTGTTTTCCGGGCATGGTCGAGCGCGGCTGGGGCCGCATCGTCAACATCGGGTCGATCAACGGGCAGGCGGGCCAATATGGACAGGTCAACTATGCCGCCGCCAAATCGGGCATCCACGGCTTCACCAAGGCGCTGGCGCAGGAGGGCGCGAAAAAGGGCGTGACGGTGAACGCCATCGCCCCGGGCTATATCGACACCGACATGGTCGCCGCCGTGCCCGCGCCGGTGCTGGAAAAGATCGTCGCGAAAATCCCCGTCGGCCGCCTCGGCCACGCCGACGAGATCGCGCGCGGAGTCGCTTTCCTGTGCAGCGAGGACGCAGGCTTCGTGACGGGATCGACGATGTCGATCAATGGGGGCCAGCATATGTATTGACGGGGACGACGGAGTTTCCTGTCATCCCGTCATGCTGAACTTGTTTCAGCATCCATGGCCTGCCCTTTCCGCAAGCGCTGTGCTTTTTTATCTCGCACAAAGGCACGAAGGCACAAAGAGGGGCATGCCGCGAAGCGGCTTTCCGTTCAGGCGACAGGGACAGTCGCGCCGTCGAAAGGATATGGGACCCTATCGGTCCAAACCCCCTTTGTGCCTTCGTGCCTTTGTGCGGGATAAAAACCGGCACCATCCTGTCGAACGAGCACCGACCCATCGACACGAACGGACCGAAAAGGCGTGACTGAACTCCACCCCCCCGTCAAACGCTCGGTGACGATCGCGGGCCACCCCACGTCGATCAGCCTCGAACCGATATTCTGGGACGCGCTGGAGGCGGAGGCGAAGCGGCTCGCCCTTCCCGTCAACGCCCTCGTCGCACGGATCGATGTCGAGCGGATGGACGCCGACGATCCGCCGAACCTGACGTCGGCGATCCGCCAATGGCTGTGGCGCGCGCGGACGGCGGAGCCGCCCGGAAGCTGAGTTCAGCGCCCCAGCAGCGCCCGCGCCTGTCCCGCGAGGTGCGACAGCATCGCCCCATTGGGGTTCGGGATCGTCCGCGCGCGGTCCACGGCGCTTCGGAATTGGGCAACGCGCGCCGCATTATCCTCCAGCCACTTCGTCACCGCCGCGTCGAGATCGCCTTTCGGCAGTCCGGCCAGGAAACCGAGGCGCATCTGCTGGAAATCGCGCGCGAGGCTGTTGACGAGCAGGCGCTCCCACGGATCGGCGGGACTCATATGCGCCGCCAGCGTCTGCGCCCAGTCGAGAACCAGCGCCTCGCCCAGATGGGTGAAGGCGTGCGTGACCGCGACTTCGTCGTCGCCGCGGCGCGCCGCCAGATCGACGATGCCGATCGCCCCGTCGGTCTTGAACAGCCGCACGACCGCCGCCGTCAACGCCTCCGGCGCGCCGGCGTCCAGCAATTGCCGCGCCAAGCGGTCCCACTGGCTG
>PHEM01000479.1 GCA_002842935.1 Alphaproteobacteria bacterium HGW-Alphaproteobacteria-13
GGGGACCGCCGATGGCGGCTTCGGCTCGAAACTCCTCGCGCTGACCATCGAGCGCCAGCTTCGGGGAAGTTTCTGCCGGACCTACACATCGGCCGGGCTGCTGTTCGAAATGATCATACCGGCCTGACGTCTTCCATCGAACTTGCAATCGTCCGCCGCAGTCTCGACATAGGGCGGGACATGGATTTTTCTTTCGACAATAGTTTCCAGCGCGAGATGGCGGGCTTTTACGCACCCGCCGAGGCGGCGTCCTTTCCGGCGCCGGAATTGCTGGCCTTCAACCATGCGCTGGCGCAGCGACTGGGGCTGGACTGTGGGCAGGCCGACGCGGAAGCGTTGGCGCGGATCTTTTCGGGTCAGCAGCTTGCCGAAGGCGCGGCGCCGCTGGCGCTTGCCTATGCCGGGCACCAGTTCGGCCATTTCTCGCCGCAACTCGGCGACGGGCGCGCGCTGCTGCTGGGCGAGGTCGTCGCGCCGGACGGCGCGCGGTTCGACATCCAGCTGAAGGGATCGGGACCGACCGTCTTTTCCCGCAACGGCGATGGCAAGGCCGCGATCGGACCCGTGCTGCGCGAATATCTGGTGTCGGAGGCGATGGCGGCGCTGGGCGTGCCGACGACACGCTCGCTGGCGGCGGTCGCGACGGGCGCGCGCGTGCTGCGCGAACGCGCCCATCCCGGCGCCGTCCTCACTCGCGTCGCAAGCAGCCATATCCGCGTCGGCACCTTCCAGTTCTTCGCCGCCCATTTCGGCGCGGAGCATGTCGTGCGCCTGTCCGAATACAGCATTCGCCGCCACTTTCCGGACCTTGCGGACGCGCCCAACCCGCATCTCGCGCTGCTCGACCGCGTGATCGACCGGCAATGCGATCTCGTCGCGCATTGGCTGGCGGTCGGCTTCGTCCACGGCGTGATGAACACCGACAATGTCGCGATCAGCGGCGAGGCGATCGATTATGGGCCATGCGCTTTCATCGACCGCTTTGCCGCGAACAGCGTGTTCAGTTCGATCGATGCGAATGGGCGCTATGCCTATGGCCGCCAGCCGCAGATCATGCATTGGAACATGGCGCGCTTCGCCGAGGCGCTGCTGCCTGCGATCCATGCCGTCGCGCCGGAGGATGTGGAGGCGGCGAAGGCGCTGGTGGACGCCATCCCCGATCGCTTCGCCGCCCGCTGGCGGGACCGGATGCGCGCGAAGCTGGGACTGACGCAGGCGGAGGCAGATGACGCGGCGCTGATCGATGCGCTGTTCGGCGCGATGGAGGAGCATGGCGTCGATTTCACGCTGTTCTTCCGCGCGCTTTCGGCGCTGCTGCGCGGTGAGCGCGCGCCGCTCGAAAGCCTGTTGCCCCGTCCCGATGCGATGGCGGGCTGGCTCGGCGACTGGCAGGCCCGGCTCGCGCGCGAGGGTGATACGCCCGGCGTGCGCGCCGCGATGATGGACGGCGTGAACCCCCTCTATATCCCGCGCAACCACAGGCTCGAAGCGGCGCTGGCGAGCGCGGAGACCGGCAACCTCGCGCCATGGCTCGAACTGCTGGATGTGGTGCGCGCGCCCTGGGCGGAGCGCGCGGGATGGGAGGAATATGCACGGCCCGCGCCGCCCGATTTCGGTCCCTACATGACCTTTTGCGGGACATGATCGCGGCGCGGGGCGGTTGAGCGCTCCTCCGGCAATTGCTAGGGGAACGCGAAAAGCCCGTTTGCAGGAAGAAATCCTTGTCACAATCTCACGCGCAGCAAGACGCCGCCGCCCCCGCTCCGGCCCGGATCACGGTGGTCGGGACGGGCTATGTCGGCATATCGAACGCCGTCCTGCTCGCCCAGCGCAACCATGTCGTCGCGCTCGACATCGACGCCCGCAAGGTCGAGCAGATCAATGCGCGCCAGTCGCCGATCGCCGATCCGGAGATCGAGGATTATCTCGCGGCCCGGCCGCTCGACCTGACGGCGACCACCGACCGCGAGGCGGCCTATGCCGGGGCGGATTTCGTGATCGTCGCGACGCCGACCGACTATGA
>PHEM01000480.1 GCA_002842935.1 Alphaproteobacteria bacterium HGW-Alphaproteobacteria-13
AACGCACAAACCCCTTAAGTCGCCGCTTCCGGTTCGGCGGGCACGGGGCAGGTCATGTCGGGTGTGTCCGCCGACGTCGACACCGACCGCAGGTCGCGCGTTTCGCGGACGTTGAACGCCGCCTTCGAACGGATCGTGCGCGGGCCGAGCCAATTGCCGAACGCCAGCGGCTGATATTCATAGACGATCTCGACGAACATCACCGCCGATTTGGGCGGCGCCGTCACTTCGGCGCCCGCGTCGCCCATCCCGGCAAAGCCCGTGCCCGACGCGCCGTCGCCCTGCACGCCATAGCTGGACGCCACGTCCAGTTCGCCATAGCAGCGCTGCCAGTGCAGCCATTGGCCGCCGTCTTCATTCCGTTCCAGACTGGACAGGATGATCCGCCCATTCTGTTCGAAATCCAGCCCCCCGGCCTGTTTCTCCGCCCCCAGAAAGACGTCATAGATGTCGGCCTCGCTGACCGGCAGCAGCGACAGGCTGGACCCCGACGCCATGCGCGAGGCATTGTCGGCGGCGGACAGGCCGATCTGGCTGATGCGCGTGTGCGTCAGCGTCAGATTGGCCATTTCCAGCCCGCCGAAACCGACCAGCGCCAGAAAGGGGATGCAGGCCGCCATTTCGATCATCACCGTCGCGCGCCGGTCGCCCGGCAGACGCCGCAGGCGCGCCAGAAGGCGCATCGGCGCTAGGCTTCGCATCGCACGATCTCCCGCTCCGCGCGCGTGGCATAGGGCTGGTTGCGCAGCACCGTCGATGCCCTGAGTTCGGTGTGCTGCGACTGGCCCAGCATCTTCCAGACCGGCAGGACGCGGCTGAAACTCACTGTCGCGGTATAAAGGACGATGTCGTCGGCGCCGCCCGAACCGTCGACCCCCTGGTCGGCGTCCCATACGCCGTTGCCGTTGATGTCCTCGAAACATTCGCCGTCGTCGTGCTGGCCGTTGCCATTGTCGTCGCGCAGCGGCTCACGCTTTCCCACGCCCGCGAAATCCTGATAGGAGCGGCGTGTGAATTCGACCGTGGCATTGGGCATCACCTGCTTCACGCGGGTCCGCACCATTTCATCCAGCGTCGCCATGTCGATTCCCGTGGGTTTCGCCGGGGTGGAGCCTTCGCCCTCCGATTCGCCTTCCCCTTCGCCTTCGCTCGCTTCGCCCTCTTCCTCTTCCCCTTCGGCGGCCGGGGCCGCCGCGACTTGCAGCGTGGCGGCGCGGCCCGCGTCGCCCATCGCGCCATAGAGTATCTGCTGGGTATAAAGCTGCCAGCAATAGTCGAAGATGCCCATCAGGAGCAGCAGGAAGACCGGCGCCGTCAGCGCGAATTCCATGATCGCGGTGCCGCGCCCGTCCCGGCGCAGGCGGCGAAGCAGGCGCGGACGATGAAGCAAGAGGGGGGGGCGCATCATTGCGACAGCCTCAGCCGGGCGATCTGGTTGGCGATCAGCCGGAACGTGGCCTCCAGCTCGCCTTCCACCGCCTTATATGCCGTGCCGCTCGACGAACATTGGTTGAGACTGGGACTCGACGCGTTCGGTTTGGCGGCATCGCCGAAAGCGATCACCCAGATGGTGATGCCTTCGCGCTTGGCCTTTTCGCAAAGCTGGAGGAAGCGATTGGTATGACGCGCGGTCAGGTCGCTCTCCGTGCCTTTCGACGTTACGCGCGGGATCGTCTGCTCCTGTCCCTGATGCGTATAGCCCGACAGCGACGTCACCATCGCACCGTCGGTCATATAGACGATGTGACGGGTTCTGGGCCGGCCGTTGACGAGACCGTTTTCATCCGCGAACAGGCCGTTCGGCGAAATCAGCCGGGCGCCCCACGCCATGCCGACATCATGATAGGTGTTTCCGTTCGCAGCGAGGCTCCCGATCGTCGTCTCGAATGCTTCCTTGCCCGTCGCATTGACGACGCCGTCTTTCCGGATCACCGTCAGCTTCATGGCGGCGGCCGTGGGGCATGTGCCGGTCAGGACAGCTTTATCGGTGGTCGACGTCTCTGTCTTCGTCCCGGAGCGC
>PHEM01000481.1 GCA_002842935.1 Alphaproteobacteria bacterium HGW-Alphaproteobacteria-13
CGGACATCTGGCGAATGCTGCGCGAATTCTTCGATAACGAGATGGATAGCCAGCTGCCGATCACAGGCGCAGTCGAAGGGATCAACACGCTGGCCGAGCGCGCCGATGTGGTGATCCTGACCAATCTGGTGGATGGCCACCGCGATGCGCGAGCCGAACAGCTCGCCAAGGTTGGCATCAACGCCCGCGTGTTCACCAATCAGGGGCCGAAAGGCCCGGCGCTCAAGGCGATTATCGATGAATACACGCCCACCCGCGCACTGTTTATCGATGATCTGGCGCAGCACCATGCCTCGGTCGCGGAAATCACCCCGCAGGTCACGCGGCTGCACCTGTGCGGCGAACCGATGATCGCCCACGCGATTGATTGCGCGCATAAAGCAGGCCATGCAGAAGCCCGGATTGATCGCTGGGATGAAGCCTTGCCGTGGCTGCTTGAACGTTTGGAGGATTGAAAATGAGCTATACCGCAAAACTGGCCGAACTCGGCATTACACTGCCAAAGGCCGCAGCGCCGGTCGCCAGCTATGTGCCGGTGGTGGTGCATGGCGGTATGGCGCATGTTT
Organism: Alphaproteobacteria bacterium HGW-Alphaproteobacteria-13; assembly: GCA_002842935.1. Taxonomy (GTDB): domain Bacteria; phylum Pseudomonadota; class Alphaproteobacteria; order Sphingomonadales; family Sphingomonadaceae; genus Sphingopyxis. The sequence continues at coordinate 567 of PHEM01000481.1, forward strand.
CCGGCCAGCTGCCATTTGTCGATGGCGCGCTGATGACCGGGCGGCTGGGCGATGATGTCAGCGTGGCCGAGGGTCAGGCCGCCGCGCGCGCCTGCGCCTTGATGATCATTGCGCAATTGGGCGCGGCTGGCTTGCTCGACCGCGTGGAGCGGATCGTGAAGCTCGGCGCTTTCATCAATTGCACCGCCGATTTCACCGATCAGCCCGAAGTCGCCAATGGCGCGTCCGATCTGATGGAGCAGGTGTTCGGCGCTGCGGGCAAGCACGCCCGCGCCGCTGTCGGCGTGCCCGCGCTGCCACGCGGCGCGGCGGTTGAGGTGGATGCGGTGATCGCGCTGAAGGCATGAGCAAACGGCGCGCTCCGGACTGGCTGACGCAGTGGGAATATGCCCATCGCGGGTTGCACGGGCCGGACGTGCCGGAAAACTCGCTGGCCGGAGCCGAAGCGGCGATCGCGGCAGGCATGGGCATCGAGTGCGACGTTCAGCGCAGTGCCGACGATCACCCGATGGTGTTTCACGATTGGGAACTTGAGCGGCTGACGGGAAGATCGGAGGCCACCGAAGCCCTCGATGCCGATAACCTCGAAACACTGAGGCTGCTTGGCACCGATCAGCATCCCGTACGGCTGGCGAAGTTTCTCGATGTGGTTGCTGGCCGCGTGCCGTTGCTGATCGAAATCAAGTCAAAGCGCGGCTACGATGTTGATTGGACGTGCGTTTATGTCGCGCGGTTGCTTGAGGAATATTCCGGGCCTTATGCCGTTATGAGCTTCGATCCGCGCGTCGCCCGGTGGTTCAGACGGCACGCACCGCGGGTCTGTGCCGGACTGGTGATGCGTGAGGACGAGCGCGGCGACACGCAGACGTCATGGCGACGCAAGCTGGCGCTGTGGATCGCAAAGCCCGATTTTCTTGCTTACCATGTCGCGGCTTTGCCCAGTCCGTGGGTTGCAGGCTTGCGAGCCCGGGGGCTGCCGGTGCTGACGTGGACGGTCAATTCGCCCGAAACCCGTGCGCGCGCAATGGCCCATGCCGATGCGCTGATTGCGGAAGGGGCAGGGCTGGCGTGAGCGCGCCTGAACTGACCGTCCGCCTTGCACCTTCGGTCAGCAGTTTTGACCGCGATCAGTGGAACGCGCTGGGCGGCGATAACAACCCCTTCATCTCCCACGAATTTCTGACCGCGATGGAGGACTCCGGTTCGGTCGGCCCCGGCACCGGGTGGGAGCCTGCGCCGATCGCGATCACCGATGATGCTGGGCGCTTGCTTGCCGCCATGCCGTCATACGCCAAGGGGCATAGCCAGGGCGAATATGTGTTCGACCATGCCTGGGCGGACGCATGGCACCGCGCGGGTGGGCGTTATTACCCCAAGCTGCAAATCGCTGCGCCGTTTACGCCTGCCACCGGCCCTCGTCTGTTGCTGAGCGATCCGGCACTTGCCCCGCA
>PHEM01000482.1 GCA_002842935.1 Alphaproteobacteria bacterium HGW-Alphaproteobacteria-13
CTCGTAGACACCCTTCGCCATCTGCCGCGGCACGAACCACTGCACCATGCGATCGGCGATACGGGGGCTCATCCATTGAAGGATCTGGATCGAGGTCTTGTCGGGAATACCTTCCGACAGGAATTGCGCGATGATTTCGCTGGTCTGGTCATCGGCGCCGACCAACGGCGATACTTCGAGAATGAAGCCGCGCGAGGCGCTATTGTAATAAAGCCCCGTCTTCGGATCGAAACTCCGATACGGAAGCCAATCGGCGAACATGGGAATTGCGGTCGACGGCAACGCCTTGTCGACCTTGCGCGGGCCGCCCAGCAAATCGCCGAGGAACTTATCGAGCCAGCCCGCCATCAGTTGCCGTCCGGTGCGGGTTGTCCGCCGAGGCCCGGTGCGGTGACGACCGTATCGCCTTGCGCAGTAGCCGCTATCGCCGCCGCCGTCGCCGCATCGGATGGCGGAACGTCCACGGGCTCGGGGCCCTTTCGCGTTGCAGAAAGCCGGCGTTCGACTTCGGCCCGGAAAACCTCACCGGTTATAGGCTTTGCGGATGTAGGCTGCGAAACACTGGCCAGCTCCGCCGGCGCCGGCGCGCCCGCCGCGAGCTCAACCAGGGACAACCGGGCAGGAATCGACGCGCCGGGGCCAGCCAGCTGACGATCGGCGGAGTGACCTGCAGCAAGCTGCGGCTCGACGTAGACCACCGTTTCATCACGCCAGCGGCCGAAACGATCCGTCCGCGCAGGCAGAACGACTTTAAGCGATGCTGCCGAATGGGCCGCTGGAGCGTTGGCTGCAATCGGGGAAGCGGCGGCGCCCGCTGCGGCGCCACCCATCATGGAGGCAATCGCCTGATCGTCGATATTCGACGTCGGCGAGCAAATGCCATCCGGAGCGCGGCAGATGAAGTTCCCTTTGACGTTTCCGCCCATGGAGGCGCAGCCCGTGAGGGCGAGCGCGGCGGGCAGAATTAGAAGCGGTGAAGCACGCATGTCGTCAGCTCCTGTTGCTATTGATGGCAAGGGTGCGGCGGCGCTTCAGGCGAAGGGAGAACAGCGCTTCGCCGCCAAATGTGGCGCCGAGGATCAGCATCATGCAGATCGACAAGGATTTGATCAGCGCAAAGAGCAACGCGTAACGACCGGCTACGCCGAATTCGGTCAATCCGGCGCTGGCGACAACCGCCGCGCCCGCGAGGCCCGCAAAGAAGAGGGCAAAGAGCCCCGCTTCTGCGCGATCGATGCGCTCCATCACTTCGCTCCCTTGAGCCAAGTTTCCAGAACAGCACGAGGGCGGTAGCCTTCAAGCACGGTACCGTCAGAGCGCACCAGAACTGGCGTGCCGCTGAAGCCATGCGTACGCGCAAAATTCTCATTCGCGTCGAGACCACTCGTATCGCAGCTCGCCGCCGGCACTTCAGCACCGGCATAGGCCGCCCGCAGCGCCTTTGGCTTGTCCTTCGCGCAGTAAACGCGGTTGGAGAGATCGCGGGTGCCAAGCGTCGAAATCGGACGCTCGATCACGCGCACGTTCATCTGCTCCAGTTCATTCGCAAGCGCGCGGCAGAAGCCGCAATGCAGATCGGTGAAGATCGTGACGGGCGCGCCCGACGGATTGCCCCACACGATGGCGCCAGTTGCGGGGAGCTTGGATAGGTCGACCTTTTGAGCGGCCGCCGGCGGCGGCGCAGAGCGGCTCGGGCCAGCCGCATTGGCGAGCTGGGCAACTGGCGTTTCTTCTTCCTCGACGCCCGCTTTGGCCGCACCGCCAAGAAGCATATCGGGGTTCATCTCGAGCAGCTTCGCCGCCGTCAGATCCTGCCGTGATTCCATATCGTAGACGCGGCCGACAATGAGATAGCGCGCGCTGCCGTCGACATAGAACAACGTCTTGCCCGCAACGACTTCACAGAGCCCCGCCACCTTGTCGCAATCGATCGCCGAGACCTGTGTCTTCGGAAGCCGCGCTTTCAGGAGAGCGGATACGCGGGTCGGCTCGAGACGGTCGGCGGCATAAACGGC
>PHEM01000483.1 GCA_002842935.1 Alphaproteobacteria bacterium HGW-Alphaproteobacteria-13
AGCCCCTGGGGAAAGCGTGACTGAAAATCCGTCGCTTAGGCATTTCGCTCCACGTGATGTTGAATGCCCAGTTTGCCGGAAAGAATTCCATCTCTGAATAAGGCAGGTGGTCGTGGACCCACCAAGCTAGTTTCTGCCAGTCGCCATCACCGGGAAAAGCATCCAGAAACGCAGGCACGACGATGCAAGCAGTGGCGCCCATGAAGCCGTCGGCGTCGCGGCGATCCCAAATGTGGCCGGCGAAATTGGCTTCGTTGCTGGCGCAATTATACCCTTTCTTCCCGGCCGCCTGAAACGCGTTGCCGAGCCCATTGACCTCACAGGAGCGATAGGCCGAGCGGATGGCTATTCGTCCAAAGCGATCCTGCAACGGCTCCAGCAAGTCTTCGCAAAGGCGGGTGCCCGCCCTGATCGCAAGGTCGGGATCATCTGGCACATTGGGCAGCCCGTGGATTGCGGCGATATCCGAGAAGAGGAAATCGCGCATGAAGAAGGTCTTCGACAGGCGGATGCGACCGAGATCATTGAGTGTGGCGACGGAAATGGGTTTGCGCATGCCTATTCCTTCACCGGGTACTGCGACAAATCTGGTCGTAGCATTGACCCGGCCGCGACAAGCCGCTCTTCGATCACCCGCTTCAATCCGTCCGGTTGCTCGATCACCACATCTCCGGCCCAGCTAAACAGATGGTTCGCAAGCTCGAAGAGGCCGCCGGAATGGAACCGCACCAGCATCTCGTCACCGTCCTCAACAAGCTGTTGGTGCGGATGAAACCGCCACGCCTTCGCACGTTCGACGGCCCAAGGGCGGATTCGCAATACGATGTCATGGGCGTCCTCGCGCCAGATGCCGAAGCTCTCAGCCATCCATCTATCGAGGTCCCAATCATCAGGCGGCGAAGCTACCAACCCGCTTTCGCGGACATTGGTCATTCGGTCGAGACGGAAGGTGTATGGAGGATCATCTCGATCTGGCATTTTGCCCAGCAAGTAAGTGATCGGCCCATGGATCAGACCGTACGGCACTACACGCCGCCAAGATGGTTCGTCCGCCCATTCAGGCTGATAGACAAAGTCGACGCAATGGCTGGCAAGGATCGATGATTGAATAGTGGTCAGGTCTTCAGGCGAGGCAATCACCGCTGGCCCTGCCGTTACGCGTGAACGTTGAAGCCGCGTCAGCAGTTCAAGATCGTTGTCGATTCGGCGACGTTCGCCGCTGTCGAATGCCATCTTCACTTTGGAGAGCAGCTTTTCCAATGCTTGGGTGTTGGCGGTTCCTTCCCGGCGCCCCGCTTCGACCACAGCCTGAAGTGCAGCGACTTCAGCCGAGCTAGGGCGCGTGTATGCGCGTCCTGGACTGTCCTTGATCCGGAATCGCTTCGTCCGCCCATCGACAGCTTCGTCGAGATCGAAGTGAATGAGTATGACATTGCGTATCCGCTCAACGGTACGGCGGTTTACGCTCAGTAAATCTGCCATTTCATCGAGCGTGAGCCCTTCAATGCTTTCGCTAAGGGCGTGTACAAGCTTCAATGTTCGGTCGAGATTGCTCAAGCGATTGGTCATAAGCGCATTGCTAACTTCCTAGAATAAAAGGACAAGCCCACAACCCTTTCGTCCACAGTTTATGCGACCGATTTTGTCGCATGTGCATGTTGAATTAGGGTATGAAAAGAATCGACACCCACCTCGTCAAGCACTTGGCCGAATCACGCGGCCCCAGACTCCGAGCGGCAACTCGTTCGTTGGGTGAAGCCGCCCATTTTGCTCATGCAGCGGCTTCCGTGCTGGGGGCGCTGACCGTGCAGCAAATCACCAAATGTGGCGAGGATCTGCTCGAACTCGTTGAGCGAGAGGTTCCGGTAGCTGCCATTCGGAAAGTGGGTGATCGCGAAAGGCCGACGCTTAAGGAGGTTAGCGTCCGCGCTCGTGGTGTAATTTCCGGTGTAGGCGATGGTGTATTCCGGGGTGGGGCATGCCCCACCCCGGAATGCGGCGTCGCTGGTGGCCA
>PHEM01000484.1 GCA_002842935.1 Alphaproteobacteria bacterium HGW-Alphaproteobacteria-13
CACGGTCAGGCCAGAGGGCGTCTAGCCAGGTCGAGGCAAGCGGCACCCGGGCCCGCTTCTCCCGCGTCACGAAGACCGAGATACGCCCGCGCCCGGGCCGTACATCTGCAACCTCGATGCCATAGGTCGTCAGCAATTCGCTGGTGCGCTTCTCGATCTTGTCGACGGTCAGCGACGGGTGCCCGCGGAAGGCGATTAATGCGCCATTGGGCGTCAGCCTCGGCTTAGGGTCCGCGAACTCGGCCTGCAGGCAGCGCGCACGGGCGCGGCGCTGGAGAGTGGGGCGGGCAACGCCAGGCGACAGGGTGCCGCCTACCAGCAGCTGGGCTTCCAGATGCAGGATGTGTTCCAGCAGGCGGCCCTGGGGGTCAATCCACTGGTCATCCTTGCCCAGCAGGGCGGGCAAACCGCCAGCGCGATCGCGCTGATGGGTAGCCGGGCCGATGGCACGACAAGCCGGTTCGTCAAGTTCGCCACTTTCCTGTCCGGCCCGTGGGGCGCGGCGCTGTTCGGTGCGGCGACGATTGTCGGGTTCCTCATCCAGGGGATGCTTGAAGCCGGTGATGCGGCCGAGGAAGGTGAGGCCAAGGCCTTCAATTTCGCGGGCGGGCTCGATGTGCTGGCGCTTTCAGCAGACGATGCGAAAGCGGCGATGGACCAGCTGGCCAACAGCCTGCGCTCTGCGATCGTTCTGCAGGGCAGTTTCATTCGCGGCGAGGCCGCGATCGCGAAGCAGAAGGCCGACCAGCTGAAGGCGCAGATCAGGGCGGATACGGATGAGCGCGCCGCCCTCCGGGTGAGGACTGGCGGTGCGGCGGCGACCTTCTTGCCGTCACTGTTCGGCCCCGACGCCGAAGACCTGAAGCGGGAAAGAGAGCTAACCGCGCGGATTGATGCGAACCGCAGCGCCTTGCCGTCCGCGCTGGAGGCCAGCGCTACTGGCGCGTTGGTCGTGGCGCAGCGTAATGTCGAAGAGAGCTTCGACCCGCTGTTGGGAAAAATCCGCCAGGTGGACGAGGAAATCGCCAAGCTCAATGCGCGGTTCGTAAACACCAAGAACGGCGATGACCCGCTTTCCTTCGATAATATTTCCGACGCGGATTTCGCGCAGCAATTCGGTGCTCTGTTCCAGCAACGCAAGGCGCTGGAGGAGCAGCAGCGGGACAGCAGCTCGAGTGGCGGACGGCCCGGGCGGCGGTCACCTGGTTCGGGCGTCCGCAGTCAGGAGGCGCTCAAGGAGTTCGGCGAGAGCGCGGCCGAGAAGATCACCCGGGTGCTGGCTGATTTCGATCCTGCCCCGCGCGGGATCGACAAGGCGCTGCAGGATATTCGCGCGCTCGACAAGCTGATTGTCGAGCTGGGCGAACGGAAGCCACCCGGTTTCGAAGAGACGATCAAGTCGGCCGAGCTGGCGCGCAAGGCGGTGCAGGACGGGCTGGCAGCGCCGATCCAGGACATCACCGACAGATTTTCCGACATCCCGAGCGACCTTGCCGCCGCCGGCGCGGCGATGAGTGATCTCGATGCGATCGCGGCGCGGCTGACGGAAGCGAAGCCGCCCAACCTCAATGAGCTGCTGGCTCAGATCGGGCAGGCGCGCGAGGCGGTGAACGAAAGCCTGGTTCGCCCCTTCCGCGATATTCTGCGCGACCAGGAAGTGGGGCTCGAGCTGCAGCGGCTCGCGCTGGAGGGCCGCCACGAAGAGGCCGATCAGCTCGGCCTGGTGCGCGACCTGATGCGGCAGGTGGGGGCGGAGAGCAGGGAACAGCTCGCGACCGAACTGTTCAAGCGCGGCGTCACCGCCGACATGGTCGAGGCGATGGTCAAGAACCTCGCGCTCGAGCGGCAGCAGACCAAGGAGGCCGGGCGGCGCCTGGAAATCCAGCAGGTGCACCTGCGCGAAGTCGATGCGTTCCGCGGCAGCATCGAGCAGTTCTTCGCCGATGTGCCGACGCGCGGCATCAAGGCGCTGGGTGACTTCGCCAAGAACGTCCAGGCGCAGGCTTC
>PHEM01000485.1 GCA_002842935.1 Alphaproteobacteria bacterium HGW-Alphaproteobacteria-13
CAGGGCACGGATCACCGATGTGCGCGAAGCCGAGGCCCGGCGCGATGCCGCCGAAGCACAGCGGATCGCCGCGCAAGCTGCGCTCGCCAATGCGCAGAGCAGCTTCACCGAACTGACCGGTCTTTCCGCCGACGATCTGCGCCGCCCGGCTGCGGGCGGCCCCCCCCCGGCGCTGGCGCTGTCGCTGGATCAGGCCAGCGCGCTGGCCGAACGTCAGTCCCCGGCCGTAAAGGTCGCCGAGCACAACGCCAGAGCGGTGGGAGCCGATGTCGATCGCTATCGCCTTGGCGGGCGCCTGGTCGTGGAGGGCGTCGCCGGCTATCAGGGGCAATATCGCCTGGGTGGCGAAAGCGGGTCGGGCATACTGCCGGACCGCATTCAGTCGGCCTCGGCCGGCATCCGCGTGACCATACCGCTCTACGCGGGTGGCGCGATCGCCTCGAAGGAGCGCGAGGCGCGAAGCAATGCGACCAGGGCCACCCATGATCTTGCCGCTGCCCGGCGCGACGCGCGCCTTCAGGCGCGCCAGGCCTGGTATGCCGCCACCACCGGTGAGCGCCGGGTCGAGGCGCTTCGCACTGCCCGGGCCTCGGCGGGGCTTCAGCAAAGTGCGGCGTTGACGGGACGCGAGGTCGGCATCCGCACGCAGAACGACGTGCTGAACGCGCAGAGCCAGAGTTTTTCGACCGATCGGGATCTCAACCAGGCCGTCTACGACATGCTGGTGGCACGGCTACAGCTTGCGGCAGCGACCGGCGAGTTGGGGCCAGACGACGTCCAGCGGGTCAATCGCTTGCTCGAGGCCCGTGCCACGAAAGCGACAGAGGCAGATAACGCCTCGTGATGACGACCAACTGCCTAGATGCCGCCCTCCTTTGGACTGTCGTCTCTCGACGTTCCCCAAGTAGCTATCGTCCGAGGTATCCGAAACCTTTCGTTCGTAAGCGCATCGGGAATGACGACTTCGTCCTAGGACACTAGCGAAGTGGCCCCTCGCCAGAGGCGAGGAGCCAGCAATTTAAATCTCAGTATTCTCGGCGAGAGCAAGCGCGTCTTCCACGTCGATCCCGAGATAGCGCACCGTATTCTCGATCTTGCTGTGACCGAGAAGGATCTGGACGGCACGGAGGTTGCCGGTCGCCCTGTAGATTATCGACGCCTTCGTCCGGCGAAGCGAATGGGTACCATATTCACTTCGCATCAAGCCGACCCCAGTCACCCATTCGTCAACAAGACGGGCATACTGCCGGGTGCTGAGATGCCCATTGTGATCAACCCGGCTCGGAAAGACGTAATCGTCCACTGTACCGCCTCGCCGTTCGAGCCATGCCAGCAGACTGGCTCGAGCATCGGGCAGCAGTTCAAATTGGACAGGCCGACCCGTCTTCTGCTGCATCACAATCGCGCGCGTTCGAATCTGCCCGCCGCTAACGAGGTCGCCGATCTTCATCTGCACCAAGTCGCAGCCCCGGAGCTTGCTGTCGATTGCTAGATCGAACAGCGCTCGATCCCGCAGACGGCGGCGCTGGTTTAGATAAAATCGGATCTCCCAGATTTGCTTTGGCTTCAGGGCGCGCTTTGCGCCAACGGTCCTTCCCGCATTCCAGACTTGGCGCTTGGTCGCGACGGGTTCTATTTCAGGCATCTCCATGTTCGTTCTCCAATGGCCAAATTGGCCAGTTGAAGAACGCATGCCCATGGAGCGCGGTGAGGCTTGTGCCGACCAGCCTCGGCGGCTTTCTGATAGCTGGTCGGCGCAGTGCTGAACGTCAGCTTTTGGCGGACCCTGCCATTCTACACATCACCTCGGAACGGCACAAATGTCCCAGACCACGTCATTCACAGAGGTGTACGACAAACAGGTGTTTTCCGACGCCTTCAAGCCTTAGCGTATATCTGTGCCCCTTTTATGTGACGCCCCCAATATGGTGCTCGATCGCGTGCGCTCGCCTCGGCAAATCCGAGCGAGGACGGGGGATGGATAATGAGCGATGCCTTTTC
>PHEM01000051.1 GCA_002842935.1 Alphaproteobacteria bacterium HGW-Alphaproteobacteria-13
AAGGCGCGAAGAGGCCGCGCTTGCCGCGAAGCGGCTTTTCATTCCAACCGCACGGCCAGCCGCGCCGTTGAAAGAAAAAGGGACCTGTCGGTCCCAAGCTATCTTCTTCGCGCCTTCGCGTCTTCGCGTGAAACCAACTGGCGCCGCATTAGCGGGCAAGCGCCAGACCATGGATGCTGAAACAGGTCCAGCATGACGAACGCGGAGAGGGCAGCCTTTGGCCGCCCCCTCCCTTCGGTCAGAAGCGCGCCTTGATCGTCCCGCCCCAGGTGCGCGGGTCGCCCGGCAGACCCGTGATCAGGCCCGTGTTGCCCCCCGCGACGAACAATTGCTCCAGATAGTTGCGGTCGAACGCGTTGCGCACCCAGCCATAGACTTCGAAGCCCGAATCCGCCCGGAAACCGGCGCGGAAGTTCGACAGCGAATAGCCGTCGGTCCACGTATAGATGGACGGCGTCGCATTGGACGAGAAGTTCGACCGATAATTGCCGTCATAGCCGAAGTAGAACTCGCCCTCCTGCCCGAACAGCGACGACGGCTGGTTCACTTCCGCCCCGAAGGAGAAGGCCCATTTCGACACGCCCGGCAGGCGCGATCCCGAAATGTCGCAATTGGCGGGGCTGGACGACCCGCCGGACAGTTCCGGCGGGCACGGCGCATCGACGAATTCGGCATATTTGGCGTCGGTATAGGCACTGTTGACATAGGCATTGAACCGCTCGCTGGGCCGGATCGAGACATCGGCCTCGACGCCCTGCGTCCGCACCTTGCCCGCATTGGCCAGATAGCCGCGCAGGACGCCGAGCTGGCCGTTGTTCACATTGGCCTGATAGTCCCGGATGTCGGTGCGAAAGATCGACAGGTTGACCGTCGCCTTGCGGTCCCAGAACTCGGTCTTGATGCCCGCTTCATAGTGATTGACCGATTCGGGCTTGATCGTCTCCGCGGCCTTCGCCGGGTTGCCCGCGGCATCGTTGGGGACGCCGTTCTGGTTGATCCCGCCCGACTTGAACGTCTTGGCATAGGTCGCATAGAGCAGGATATCCCGCGACGCCTTGTAGGTGGCGGTCAGGTCATAGCTGAAATTCCAGTCGCTGAACGACGGCGCGTATTCCTGCGGCGTGAACACGCCCAGACGCGCGCGCGAGACGGCATCGGTCAGGTCGGCGGTGACAGGCGATCCGTCCCCGGCAAAGACCAGCCGCTGATAATAGCCGTCCTTCTTGTCGTAATTCACCCGCACGCCGGGCTGGATGGTGAACTGGTCGGTCACTTTCCAGCTCAGTTGCCCGAACAGGGCGAGGCTGGTGTTCTTCAGATACTGCGTGTTGCGCGCGGTCAGCCCTTCGAGGACGCTCGGGTCGTTCGACAGGGGATCGCTCGGGTTGATCGTCCATCGGCTCGACGCCGGGCCATGCTGTTCCGTCCCCTGCGTGTCGATCCGCTGATAGAAAGCGAAACCGCCCAGCACGAAGTCGAACCGGTCGCCGGCGTAATTATAGCGCAATTCCTGCGTATACTGGTTCTGCTGCGACGGGTTCTGCGACTTGGTGACGACCGGCAGGCCCGTGAAGTCGCGGTCGTTTTCGGGCAGCCAGTCCCAATAGCGCCACGCCGTGATCGACGTCAGCGTGCCCGGCCCGATGTCCCATTTCACGCGCAGCGCGACGCCGCCCAACTCGTTGCCCGCATTGAGATTGGCGTCGATGTCGGTCAGGCGGGCATAGGGATCGCGGCTGACCACGTCATAGCCCTGCGCGGCGGCCAGCGCCTCATATTGGCGGTTCAGCGGCCGCTGGGTTTCCCCGACGCGGACGAAGACCGATCCGCAGCATACCGCGTCCTGCTTGTTCCAGTCGGCGGCCAGCGTCACCGACAGAGCGTCGGTCGGCTTCCACAGCAATTGCCCGCGCACGCCGATATTGTCCTGGCTTTGAATCCAGCGGTTCGTCGCGACGTTGTAAATGGTGCCCCGGCGGCTGGTCGCGGAGATCGCGACGCGCGCCGCCAGCGTCTCCGACAGCGGACCGGACACGGCGGCCTTCGCCTGTTTGAAGTCCAGATTGCCGATGCTGAGCTCGGCCTTGCCCTCGAAATCGAAGGTCGGCTGGTTGGTCGTGATGTTGACCGCGCCCGCCGTGGTGTTCTTGCCGTAAAGCGTCCCCTGCGGCCCGCGCAGCACCTCGATCTGCGCGACGTCGAGGAAGTCGAGCGTCGCGGACGACACGCGCGCATAATAGACATCGTCGACATAGATGCCGACGCCCTGCTCGATGCCGTCGTTGGTCAGGCCGAAGGGTGCGCCGATGCCGCGGATATTGACCGCCGAATTGCGCGGGTTGGACGAATAGAATTGCAGCGCGGGCGCCAGTTGCTGAAGCCGCCCAACGTTGAAGGCGCCGGTGTTGTCGATCTGGTCGCCGCCGACGACGGAGATGGCGATGGGCACGTCCTGCGCGGTTTCGCTGCGGCGGCGCGCGGTGACGACGATGTCGTTGCCATAGGCGGCCTGCACGCTTTCCCCGGCCCCGGAACTTGCGGGGGCGGCGGTCTCTTCCGCAAAGGCCGGTTCGGCGGCAAGCAGCAAAAGAAGCGGAAGCGTGATCGATGCGGCCGGAAGGGGCCGCTGGACGGACTTATATACGGTCATGACAATTTCCTGTTGCGAGAAATTGCCACATCCGGTGGTCCGGTCTGCGGCATGATGATGGGGATCGACTATCCCCGGTCGAAAGAAATCAGTTGGGGTAGCGGTGGCGTTCCGTGACGTCGACCTGAACCAGCCGCCCTTCGTGGACGGTCAGATGGATGGCCCCGAAACGAAGCTTTTCCAAGGCGTCGAGCACGGTCTGCACGGCGCGCGGCGCCGCCGGATGCGCATCCTTGGGCGGGTCTTTGGGTTGAATCATATTGTGCCTTTCCCTCCAGATTCGGGCGGCAGCATATATCAACTTCTTTAGTTGACAATGATTGCTTTGCTTTCTGCGCCGAAAGGCCCGGTTGCCGCGCCGAACGGAATCGGGCGCGCGGCAGGCCGATGACGGCGTCGATGCAATCCCGATTGCGCCGACGCGCCGGTGCTGGCAAAGGCGCTGTGATGAGCAAATTGGACGAACTGATGGCACGCGGCACGGCCTTGCTGGGCAGCGACTATGCCATTCTCTGCGGCGCGATGAGCTGGGTCTCCGAACGCCATCTGGTCAGCGCGATCAGCAACGCTGGGGGCTTTGGCGTGATCGCCTGCGGCGCGATGACGCCCGAGCTTCTGGATGCGGAGATCGCGGCGACCAAGGTGCTGGCGACGCGCAATTTCGGCGTCAACCTGATCACCATGCACCCGCAGCTTTTCGACCTGATCGCGGTGTGCGCGAAACATGGCGTCACTCATGTCGTGCTGGCGGGCGGCGTGCCGCCCAAGGGCAGCCTGGAGGCGATCAAGGCATCGGGCGCGAAGGTCATCTGCTTCGCGCCGACGCTGGCGCTGGCGAAGAAGCTGGTGCGATCGGGCGTCGATGCGCTGGTGATCGAGGGGATGGAGGCGGGCGGCCATATCGGTCCCGTCGCGACCAGCGTGCTGGCGCAGGAGATATTGCCGTCGCTGGCGGACGAGGTGCCGATCTTCGTCGCGGGCGGCATCGGGCGCGGCGAGGCGATCGCCGCCTATCTGGAAATGGGGGCGTCGGGGGTCCAGCTCGGCACGCGCTTCGTCTGCGCGACCGAGAGCATCGCCCATCCCGCTTTCAAGAAGGCCTTCATCCGCGCCGCCGCCCGCGACGCCATCGCGAGCGTCCAGATCGACGCACGCCTGCCCGTCATTCCCGTCCGCGCGCTGCGCAACGCCGGGACCGAGGCGTTCACGGACAAGCAGCGCGAGGTCGCGAACAAGCTGGACGCGGGCGACATCGACATGAACGCCGCGCAGCTGGAGATCGAGCATTATTGGGCAGGCGCGCTGCGCCGCGCGGTGATCGACGGCGACGTCGAGAACGGATCGTTAATGGCAGGGCAATCTGTCGGTATGGTAACGCAGGAAGAAAGCGTCAGCGACATCGTCGCAGCGCTGGTGCAACAGGCCGAAGCCGCGTTGCGCGCGCGCGGCTGATGGTGCAGAACGGGACGCTGGGGAGAAGATCATGAAACTGTCGCGCAAGATCATCATGGCCGGACTGCTGGCGAGCGTCGCCGCCTGCGCGCCCAAACCGCCGCCCCCGCCGCCTCCGCCCCCGCCGGAGCCGATCGTGATCATCGTCCCGCCGCGTCCGCTGCCGCCGGGCAACGCCGCGCTGACGCAGATATTGCCGCAGCGCGCGCTGGACGGCAGCTTCATCACGGCGAACAGCAACATCAGCGGCGATCGCGCCTTCTGGCAGATGAAAATCGCGCTCAACGTCGCGGCCATCGGCTGTCGCGGGCAAGAGGAAGCGACGCTGGTTTCGGCCTATAACAATATCATCAAGGCCCATGCCAAGGTCATCAAATCGACCGAGAAGACCGTGATCGGCCAGCTCGGCAAGGAGACGGGAACCAACGGCACGGCGGCGCGCGACCGCCTGTCGACGCAGTTGTTCAACTATTTCGCGCAGCCCCCGGCACAGCGGCAATTCTGCCCGCGCGCCAACGAGATCGCCCAGATCGTATCGACGACCCCCACCGCGCAAGTGCTGGAACAGGCGCCCACGCATCTGGAGCGGCTCGACCAGCCGTTCCGCGATTTCTATGAGGCCTTTGCGCAATATCAGGCCGATGTCGCGGCGTGGGACGCGAAATATGCGCCGCCGCCCCCGGCTCCGGTGGCGACCGACATCGCCGCGCCCGACAGCGCGCCGATCGCTCCGCCTGCGCCGATGGCCGGATCGACGCAGGTCCCGCCCGCTGGCGGCGCGCCCGCGGCACAGCCCGTCGGCGGCTGATTTCGGGTCGAATAATGGAAGCGCGGCGATGGCGCTTTCGCCGCGCTTCTGTTAGCAGGGGGCGATGACCAACGCTCCTCCCCCGCCCAGCACGGCCGCCCAGTCGGCCCGCACCATCCTGACGCGGCTGCACGAAGTGATGGCGTCGCGCACCAACGCGCAGAGCAAGCTCAATCAGGTCGTCGGCATCATCGGCGAATGCCTCGACAGCGAGGTCTGCTCCGTCTATCTGCTGCGCGACGGCACGCTCGAGCTTTATGCGACGCGCGGGCTGAAGCAGGAGGCCGTGCACGTCACGCGCCTTGCGCTCGGCGAAGGGCTGGTCGGCACGATCGCCCAGCAGATCGAGACGCTGAACCTCGACGAAGCGGCGGCGCATCCCGACTTTTCCTATCGCCCCGAAACCGGCGAGGAACTGTTCCACAGCTTCGCGGGCGTGCCGATCATCCGCCGCGAGCGCGCCGTCGGCGTGCTGTGCGTCCAGCACAGCGACCCGCGCCGCTATGAAGAGATAGAGATAGAGACGCTTCAGACGGTGGCGATGGTGCTGTCGGAACTGATCGCCAACGCCGATCTGGTCGACACCGCCGCGCGCATCGACGCGGCCGAGGCCGACCAGTCGGCGCAGCGCCTGTCGGGGCAGAAGCTGGTCGACGGCATGGGCGCGGGCGTCGCGGTCTTTCACCAGCCCCGCGTCACCATCGAGCATACGGTCGCCGACGATATCGAGGCCGAACGCCACCGCGTCTATGCCGCGTTCGACAAGATGCGCGAGCAGATCGACCGCATGACCACGCAGGCCGAATTCGGCGTCGGCGGCGAGCATGAAGAGGTGCTCGAAACCTACAAGATGTTCGCCTATGACGAGGGCTGGTCGCGCCGGATCAACGAGGCGATCGACAGCGGCCTGACCGCCGAGGCGGCGATCGAGCGCGTGCAGCAGCGCACGCGGATGCGGATGCGGCAGATCGACGACGCGCTGCTGCGCGACCGCATGCACGACCTGGAGGACCTGTCGAACCGGCTGATCCGCATTGTGTCGGGGCAGATGGGCACGGCGGCGCAAATGGGCCTGCGGCAGGATTCGATCCTGATCGCCCGCAACCTGGGTCCCGCCGAGCTGCTGGAATATGACCGCCGCCGCCTGAAGGCCGTGGTGCTGGAGGAAGGATCGCCGACCGCGCACGTCATCATCGTCGCGCGGGCGATGGGCGTGCCCGTGCTGGGCCGCGTCCGCGACGTCCGCACCTCGGTCCGCGAAGGCGACCTGCTGCTGGTCGATGCGGGCGCGGGAACGCTGCACGTCCGCCCGGCGCAGGCCGTGCAGGACGCCTTCGCCGCCAAGCTGGAACTGTCGCAAAAGCGGCGCGCCAGCCTCGCCACGCTGCGCGACCTGCCCGCCGTCACCAAGGACGGTGTGCCGATCGAGCTGATGATCAATGCCGGGCTGCGTGAGGATGTGGCGGCGCTCGACCTGACGGGCGCGCGCGGCATCGGCCTGTTCCGCACCGAATTCCAGTTCCTGGTGTCCGCAACCCTGCCGCAGCGCGAGCGGCAGCAGCGCCTCTATCGCGACGTGCTCGACGCGGCGGGCGACCGCCCGGTGATCTTTCGCACCGTCGATATCGGCGGCGACAAGGCGCTGCCCTATATGAATTCCGACGACATCGGGCCGGAGGAGAATCCCGCCATGGGCTGGCGCGCCCTGCGCCTCGCCCTCGCGCGCGAAGGGCTGCTGAAGGCCCAGGCGCGCGCGCTGATGGAGGCGGCGGCGGGGCGCACGCTGAACGTCATGTTCCCGATGGTGTCCGAACCCTGGGAATATGAGGCGGCGCGCGACCTGTTCGTGCGCCAGCGCGCGTGGCTGAAGGATCATGGCAAGAAACTGCCCGCCGCGATCCGTTACGGCGCGATGCTGGAAGTGCCGGGGCTGGTCGAGACGCTCGACCTGATGCTGCCGCACCTCGATTTCCTGTCGATCGGCACCAACGACCTGACGCAATTCCTGTTCGCCGCCGACCGCGCCCACCCTCGGCTCGCCGAACGATACGACTGGCTGTCGCCGACGGTGATGCGCTACCTCGCGCGCGTCGTCAGGATCGTGTCGGGCAGCAAGGTCCAGCTCGGCGTGTGCGGAGAGATGGGTGGCCGCCCGCTGGAGGCGATGGCGCTGCTTGGTCTCGGCATCGAGCGGCTGTCGATCACGCCCGCGGGCGTCGGCCCGGTCAAGGCGATGATCCGCTCGCTCGACCTAGGCGCGCTGCGCGCCGAGATGCCGGACATCCTCGCCCACCCCGCGCCCGACCCGCGCGGTCAATATCTGGCCTGGGCGAAGCGGCATCAGGTCGATCTTGGCGAACTACCCGATTGATCGCATCCATGTTTATGGTATGTTCTCCCTGAGAAGAGGAGGAGAGTGACATGAGCGATTCCCCCGACCGCGCCGACGGCGGATGCCATTGCGGCGCGATCCGCTATTCGATGCCCGTTGCCGTCCAGCATCACGCGCTGTGCCATTGCACCGACTGCCGCCGCCATTCGGGCGCGCCGCTCGTCGGCTGGGCGCTGATCCGGCAGGAGGAGCTGGACGTGTCGGGCACGCCGAAAATCTATGCCTCGTCCAGCGAAGGCCGCCGCCATTTCTGCGGCGATTGCGGCACGGGCCTTTTCTATACCAACGAGACGGTGTTTCCGGGCCAGATCGACGTCCAGACCGCGACGCTCGACGATCCCGACCTGATTCCGGCGCAAATCCAGATCCAGACCGCCGACCGCATCGGCTGGATGGAGCGGATCGGCGAGATGCCCGCTTTCGAGCGTTATCCTGGGTAAAACCACCGGGCCATCAATGCTGACCGCATCCCCGAGCGAAGACGAGGGGGACGTTCGAGCGAAGCGAGAACCCGCACCGCCGCCGCCTCGACTTCGCTCGGCAAAGCCCCTCGTCTTCGCTCGGGGAAGCGGTAACTCAGATTCTACCGTGAATCCTCACCCCCGCTCGCGCCGCCGTTCGTCCCACCAGGCGATGCGTTCGGCGATGCGCTTTTCGAAACCGCGATCGACGGGACGATAGAAATCAATGGGCGTCATCCCGTCCGGCCAGTAATTGTCGCCCGAAAAGCCGTCCGGCGCGTCATGGTCATAGGCATAGCCCGCGCCATAGCCCAGATCCTTCATCAGCTTGGTCGGCGCATTGAGGATGTTCGCGGGCGGCGCGAGGCTGCCGGTGTCGCGCGCCGCCTTCCACGCCGCCTTCTGCGCGGCATAGGCGGCGTTCGACTTGGGCGCGGTCGCGCAATAGAGGCACGCCTGCACGATCGCCAACTCCCCTTCCGGCGAGCCGAGGAACTGGAACGCGTCCTTGGCGGCGAGGCACTGCACCAGCGCCTGCGGGTCGGCGAGACCGATGTCCTCGCTAGCGAAGCGCGTGATGCGGCGCAGCACATAGAGCGGCTCCTCGCCCGCGACCAGCATCCGCGCGAGCCAATAGAGCGACGCCTGCGGGTCCGACCCGCGCATCGCCTTGTGCAGCGCCGAAATCAGATTGTAGTGGCCGTCGCGATCCTTGTCATAGACGGGCATGCGGCGATGCAGGAATTGCGCGAGTTCTCCGGCGTCCAGCGGCTGCGGGATCGCCGCCGCGAACAAAGTCTCGACCTGATTGAGCAGGAAGCGCCCGTCGCCGTCGGCGCTGGCGATCAGCGCGGCGCGCGCGTCGTCCGTGACGGGCAGCGCGCGGTCGGTTTCGGTCTCGGCGCGCTCGACCAAAGTCGCCAGCGCTGCCTCGTCGAGCCGGTGCAGCACCAGCACTTGCGCCCGCGACAGCAGCGCGGCGTTCAAGGCAAAGCTGGGGTTTTCCGTGGTCGCGCCGACCAGCACCACCGTCCCGCGCTCTACATAGGGCAGGAAACCGTCCTGCTGCGCGCGATTGAAGCGATGGATCTCGTCGACGAACAGCAAGGTGCGCTGCCCCGCCGCCGCCATCCGCTCGGCATCGGCGAAGGCTTTCTTGAGGTCGGCGACGCCCGAGAAGACGGCCGACAGCGGCGCGAAGCGCATCCCCACCGCCTCCGCCAGCAAGCGCGCGATCGTCGTCTTGCCCGTGCCCGGCGGACCCCAGAGAATGATCGAGGACAGCGCCCCCGCCGCGACCATGCGGCCGATCGGGCCTTCCGGTCCCGTCAGATGCTCCTGCCCCACCACATCGGACAGGCTGCGCGGACGCAGCCGCTCCGCGAGCGGGACCGGTCCGGCGGCGCCTTGCGGCGGCGCGGGCGGCGTGTCGTCGGCGAACAGGTCCGGCACGCTAACCCCGCCGCTGTTTCTGCCGGATCAGGCGCAAATAGGTGTCCGCGACCGACTGGTTGATCGCATCCCACTGATAGGTCGCGCTTTCGGCCAGCGCCGCCGCGCCGTGCGCCGTGCGCAAGCCGGGATCGCGGCAATAAAGTTCCAGGTCGTCGGCAAAATTGCTGATGGAACCAGGCGGCACCAGATAGCCCGTCACGCCATGCTTGACGATGCTGGCGCTGCCCGTCGCGCGCGCGGCGACCACGGGCAGACCGCACGCCATCGCCTCCAGCGTGACATTGCCGAACGTCTCGGTCACGGACGGGTTGAACAGCATGTCGCAAGAGGCGAGCGCGCGGGCGAGATTCTCGCCGCCCTGAAAGCCGACGAATTTCGCCTGCGGCAGCCGCGATTCAAACCATTCGCCCGCCGGTCCCTCGCCGATCACGACGACGCGGTGCGGCACGCCGCGCCGCTGGAGCACGTCGATGGTGTCGGCAAAGACGTCCAGTCCCTTTTCCATCACCAGCCGTCCCAGAAAGGCGATGACGGGTTCGCCATCGGCGATGCCCCAGCTCTGCCGCCAGCTCGCATCGCGGCGGCCGGGGTGAAAGACGTCGCGCTCGACGCCGCGCGTCCAGATGCCGATGTCATAATTCATCCGCTGTTCGCGCAGCACTTGCGCAAAGCTTTCCGATGGCGCGATCAACGCGTCGCAGCGGCGATAGAGCCGCCGCAACCACGCGACGACCAAAGGTTCGAGAAAAGACAGATTATAATAGCGGAAATAGGTTTCGAAGCGCGTGTGGACCGAACAGGCGACGGGCATGTGACGGCTCCGCGCCCAGGCCGCCGCCTGCCGCGACACGCGGTCGGGGCTGGAGATATGCAGGATATTGGGCGCGAACTGCGCCATATCCTCCTGCACGCGGCGCGACAGCGACAGCGGGATGCGATATTCGGGGCGGCCGGGGATCGCCATCGACGGCACGCTGACCAGATCGCCGGTCGGCGCGAAATCGGGATCGGCGACGGTCGGCGAATAGACGCGCACCGCCGCCCCCTGCGCCAGCAGATAGCCGACGAGGCGATTGAGCGCCTTGTTCGCGCCGTCGACGGTCATGTTGTAATTGCCGCTGAACAGCGCGATGCGAAGATCGGAAACGTCCATCGGCCCTCGACTAGACTTTTGACCGGTCAAAGGCAATCGGGGGGTGGGCGGAGGTGTTTGGTGAGATCAGCCACCCTCTCCCTAATCGTCATGCTGAACTTGTTTCAGCATCCATGGTCGGTCTTCGCGGTTTGCTCGGCGCCTGCCGCACGATCAGGCCATGGATGCTGAAACAAGTTCAGCATGACGAAGACAAGAAAAGCCGCGCCCGACGTCGTCAAGCTTTCCGATCAAAACTCCCCCGTCCCCTCCGCTGGCGCTTCCGGATCGACCTCGGCCGGCGGGTGCAGGCGCAGGCGATGGACGCGCCGTTCGTCGGCCTCCGTCACTTCGATCCGCCAGCCGCTCGGGTGCAGCAATATTTCGCCGACGCCCGGCACATGGCCCGCCAGCACGGCGGACAGGCCGCCCAGTGTATCGACATCCTCCTCGATGTCCGCCAGCCGGGGATCGATCGCTTCGCCGATGTCGTCCAGCTCGGCGCGCGCGTCGGCTTCCCAGCAGCCGTCCGCGCCCGGCGCGAACAGCACGGGCGGCTCGTCGTCATGCTCATCCTCGATCTCGCCGACGATTTCCTCGACCAGATCCTCGATGGTGACGAGACCCTCGGTGCCCGAATATTCGTCGATCACGATCGCCAGATGCGTGCGCTGCGCGCGCATGTCGGCGAGCAGGTCGAGCACGTCCATCGACTGCGGCACATAAAGCGGCTGGCGGATCAGGTCGATCAGCGGCGGCGGCGCGCGCCCTTCGGCCATCACCGCGAACACGTCCTTGACGTGGATCATGCCGACCACTTCGTCCAGCGTCTCGCGATAGACCGGCAGGCGGCTGTGCCCGGCCTCGGCGAACAAGGCGACGATATCCGCGAAACTCGCGCTTTCGGCGATGGCGACGATCTCGCCGCGCGGCACCGCGACATCATCGACGGTCTGCTCGCCGAAGTGCAGCAGGTTGCGCAGCATCTTGCGCTCGATGGGGGTCAGGTCGCCGACGGCGTTGCCGCCGCGCCGCTCTTCACCCTCTTCCTCGGCCTCGTCGATGACCTCTTCGATCTGTTCGCGCAGCGACGGTTCCTTGTCGCCGCCGAACAGCATGTTGCGCAGCCCGGCCCACAGGCCGGATCTACTACTGTCCTCTTCCGATCGGTTCGAAGACCCCTGGTCGTCAGGCATGATGCTGGGCTTTTTCCTCTGTTAATCCTGATCGACATATGGATTGGCGAGGCCCAGCGATGCAAGCGCTTTCACTTCCAGCGCCTCCATCGCGATCGCGCCATGCTCGTCGACATGGTCATAACCGACGAGGTGGAGCGTGCCGTGGACGATCAGGTGCGTCGCATGAGCGGAAAGCGCGATGCCCTTTTCCTCCGCCTCGCGCGCGCAGGTCTCGCGCGCCAGCACGATGTCGCCCAGCAAGATCTCGCCATCGTCGCTGTTGGCGAGACCTTCGAGCAGGTCGGGCTGAACCTGCGGAAAGGACAGCACGTTGGTCGGCCTGTCCTTGCCGCGAAAATCGCGGTTGAGCGCCTGAACCTCGGCATCGTCCGTCAGCCGCACGGCGATCTCGACCAGCGGCGCGGCGGCGGCAAGCGCGGCATAGGGCGTCAGCGCGAGCGCCGCCGCCGCGGCCTCCTGCGCGCGCGCTTCCCAGTCCAGGCCATCGGGCCAGGGCTGCGCCTGATGCGTTTCGACGATCAGCATGGCGCTAGGCCCCCGGTCCCTCATAGGCCTCGACGATCCGCCCGACGATCGGATGGCGCACGACGTCGGCGCTGGTGAAGCGGCTGACGTTGATGCCCTCTATCCCCTCCAGCCGCGCGACGGCGTCGGCAAGACCCGAGGTCGCGGGCGCGGGCAGATCGACCTGCTTGGGATCGCCGCAGATCACCATGCGGCTGTTCATGCCGAAGCGCGTCAGGAACATCTTCATCTGCGGGATCGTCGTGTTCTGCGCCTCGTCGAGGATGATGAAGGCGTCGGCCAGCGTCCGCCCGCGCATGAAGGCCAGCGGCGCAATCTCTATCTCTCCGCTGGCGATGCGGCGCTCGACCTGCTCGGCGGGCAGGCAGTCGTGCAGTGCGTCGTAAAGCGGGCGCAGATAGGGATCGACCTTTTCCTTCATGTCGCCGGGCAGGAAGCCCAGTTTCTCCCCCGCCTCGACGGCGGGGCGCGACAGGATCAGGCGCTGGACGCTGCCGGTGATGAGCTGCGCCACCGCCTGCGCGACGGCGAGATAGGTCTTGCCCGTGCCCGCCGGGCCGAGCGCGAAGATCACGTCGTCGCGGGCCAGCGCCTGCATATAGGGGACTTGCGACGGCGCGCGCGGGACGATGGTCTTCTTGCGCGTGCGGATCATCACCGTGGGCGCGGCGTCACCCTTGTCGGCGCGGATGATGCCGTCGAGCGTCGGCTGCGCCGTCATGGCGATGACGCCGTCGACCAGCCCGGCATCGACTTCCTCGCCGCGTTCGATGCGGCCGTAGAGGTCGATCAGCACGTCGCGCGCGCGCGCCGCGGCTTCCGCCTCGCCCTCGATCTGCACGCGGTTGCCGCGCGCCGAGATATAGACGCCCAGCCGATTCTCGATCGCGACGAGATTGCGGTCGAACTCGCCGAACAGGATGCCCAACAACTGCGTTCGCTCGAACTCCGCCGTCAATCGGACGCGGTCGCCGGGTTCGGCGGGAGTGGCGCTCAGCGGACGTTTGGACACGTGGGCAGGACTCCTAAGCTATGGTCGGTGAAATAAACCGTTCGTGCTGAGCTTGTCGAAGCACCGTCCTTCTTCTTGCGGCGGCGAAAGAAAGAACGGCCCTTCGACAAGCTCAGGGCAAACGGAGTGTGTGTAGTGGCGTCGCACTATGCGACCACCATCAGCGGCTCGGCGCCCAGGCTGTTGGGACCGGCCGATGTAACCCGCACATCGACCATGTCGCCGATCGCAAGGCCCGGTGCCGTGACATGCGCGGACTGGAGCCACGGCGACTTGCCGATCAGCTGGCCGTCATGCTTGCCTTGGCGTTCGAGCAGCAGGCGCGTCGCGCGGCCCACGGTCGCGGCATTGAATGCGTGCTGCTGTTCGTTGAGCAAGGCCTGCAAACGCTGGAGCCGTTCGTTCATCACCGCTTCCTCGACCTGCCCGTCCATCGTCGCGGCGGGCGTGCCGGGACGGCGCGAATATTTGAAGCTGTAGGCCATCGCGTAACGGGTCGCGCGCACGATATCGAGCGTCGCCTGAAAATCCTCTTCGCTCTCGCCCGGGAAG
>PHEM01000486.1 GCA_002842935.1 Alphaproteobacteria bacterium HGW-Alphaproteobacteria-13
GAATTGGCATGCACCGTGGCGATGCCGCCGGGATGGCCGGTGTTCCAGGCTTTGAGCATGTCGAGTGCTTCGGCGCCGCGCACCTCGCCGACGATGATACGGTCTGGCCTGAGCCGCAGCGTCGAGCGCACCAGATCACCCATCGACACCGCGCCCGCGCGGGTGCGCAAAGCGACGCAATCCTTGGCCGCGCATTGCAGCTCGCGTGTATCCTCGATCAGGATCACCCGCTCATCGCAATCGGCGATTTCGGCAAGCAGCGCGTTGGTCAGCGTCGTCTTGCCCGAAGATGTGCCCCCGGCGACCAGGATGTTTTTCCGCTCCCGTACCGCCTTGCGCAAAGCGTCAGCCTGGATCGGCGCCATGATCCGATCACGGACATAATCGGTGATGGTCAGTATCTTCGTCGCCGGTTTGCGGATGGCGAAACAAGGCCCCAATGCTACCGGCGGCAACAGCCCCTCGAAGCGTTCGCCAGAGGGCAGTTCCGCACTGACGATGGGATTGTCCGCATGCACCTCGGCGCGAACATGGGAGGCAACCAGCCGAATAATGCGTTCGGTCTCGGAGGGATGAATGCGCACGCCGATATTACTGCGGCCTTCGCCCAGTCGGTCGATCCAGAGCTTGCCATCGGGATTGACCATCACCTCGATCACGGCTGGATCAGACAGCGCTTGTGCGATCACCGGCCCCATGGCGGTTTTCAGCATGGCGCGGCGGCGCTCTTCGGATGTGTCGCTCATTCTTGGCCCTCCGCATGGCTCCGGGCGTTCGTCCCTTCGAAACGTCCACCGGACGTTTCGATCCGGCTATCGTCGGACCGCTCCTCACCCTCATCTTTGCGTGCGAGAGAACGCTTGCCGCCCGCGATCTGGCGGCCGACCTGCTCGATGAATTTCTGGAAACGGTCGCGCGCCACCGCTTGCGCTGCTTGATCGGGCACGGGGGTATGCGCGTTGAAGGTGAGGTAAAGCTTGACAAAGAAGGCGAGGCTCTCAGTCAGCACGTCGAGATCGCGCCGGACGAGGCCGAGATCGCGCGTCACGCGGTCGAGGCGGATTTTCAGCGCCTCATCGATCTGATGTGCGCCGCGATGGCGGATGTAATGACGGATGGCGTCGGACACGATGGCGGACTTGGACGCGCCAGGCTTTGCCGCCAGCGCCTCCAGTTCGGCGCTGGCCTCTTCGTCGATGTAAATATTGTGGCGCTGTTTCATGTATTCTTGTCCTGACAAATAGAAAGTCAGAACAAGGATCGTCTAAGCCGCTGAAATCTCTTATATCCTTTATCTACGACGACGCACGATCACTTGCGGGATCTTGCTCAAAATCCGTCCAGCAGATCCCGGTCCGGCCCCATGGCTTCGTTGACGCCATAGGCGCGAGAAGGCGCAGAGGCGCGCTCCATCATTTTCTTGTCGGCGGCGTTGTCGGGCTCGTCATCGAGAAGGTTCGGTAAATCGGCCTGTTCAGGCTCTGCCGGTTTGACCACTTCCTCGCCCAGTCCCGGATGGCGCTGCTGCTGCATACCGCCTTCGTCGGCGGAAACTGCGATCCTGGCCTCATCGGGGGTGGCAAGCCGCGTGTCAGGCTTGCACACTTGCTTGCCCCAATCATCTGGCCGCGTTTCAGGCTTGTCGGCATAATCGCCATCGTTCAGCGTCGGCGCGGGCAACACCCTCTCTGTGAAATTCTCATCCTCGTAATAGCGCAGCTTCTTCGCCCGGATCGGCGCGAGGCCGGAGACCAGCACCAGTTCATCCGAAGGCGGTAGTTGCATCACCTCGCCGGGGGTCAGGAGCGGTCGCGCCGTTTCCTGGCGGCTGACCATGACATGGGAAAGCCAGGGCGCCAGCCGGTGGCCGGCATAGTTACGCATGGCGCGCAGTTCCGTTGCTGTTCCCAGCGCGTCAG
The DNA here is from genome assembly GCA_002842935.1 of Alphaproteobacteria bacterium HGW-Alphaproteobacteria-13. Taxonomy (GTDB): domain Bacteria; phylum Pseudomonadota; class Alphaproteobacteria; order Sphingomonadales; family Sphingomonadaceae; genus Sphingopyxis. The sequence goes on from PHEM01000486.1 coordinate 1,920, forward strand.
AAATCCGTTTCGCCGTGCGCTCGTCATTGCTGCTGAAAGCAATCCGCACATGGCAATTGTCGAGGATGGCG
>PHEM01000487.1 GCA_002842935.1 Alphaproteobacteria bacterium HGW-Alphaproteobacteria-13
ATCTGAGCGACATCATTACGGTCCCACAAAGTGTTTCGGAAATCGAGTGACAGAACACCGTCAGAAAGGCTGATATCGTTCGCGTTGAACCCGAAGATGTTTGAGTTCGACAAGCGCGCCCCAGAAAACAGCTGGCTGATATTCTCGAGACGCACAATCGTAGTAAACAGAACCATCGGGCCACCACTGACATTGCGAATGGTCAGTCCATTCGCAACGAAATTCAGCCCGATAGTATTCTGCGACCCCTGCATAAGGTAAAATTCCGTCCCGCCCCCCACGGTTGCCTCAAACGGATTGCAAGCAAAGCTGCTGCCAGTCCCGACCTGCTGGCACGATATGGTATCCCCGATGATTTCGGTAGCCTGAGCCTGCGTGGCCGAGGCCAAAAACGCTAAAGCAGCCAATATCATATGCTTTTTCATGAGACCCCCGGCCATTTCGGCAAAACTGGTATCAGGCCGTGCTCATTAAGAGCAGCTACCGTAGAGGTGCCGATAAACGATTAGGCTGTTGCAAACAAGATAGCTAACGGGCGACTGTCTCATTATGGGAGGAGCGAGCGCATCTTCTGCGCAGCCGCAGGGGCAAGATCAATCGCCCAAGCCTCGTCGATGCTCTTGGAGCTGGTTTTGACCAGCTCTGCGCCAGCAATGGTCAGGCCCAAGTTAGACCTGCGTATCGGTTTTGCATAAGGTGCGGCGCTTTGGCGGTTGCAAAGCTCAGGGCTTTACAGCGAAGGCTCGACATGCACGCGAACATCGGGAACACCTCTGTGCAATTCTCAACTCATGGTGCCCGATGTCTCCCAAGACCGATCCGTAAGGCCGTATTCCCCGTCGCCGGGCTTGGCACGCGGTTCCTGCCTGCGACCAAGGTGGTGCCCAAGGAACTGCTCCCCGTGGTCGACCGCCCGCTGATCCAGTATGCGGTGGACGAAGCGCGTGAAGCGGGGATCGAACAGATGATCTTCGTCACCGGGCGCGGCAAGACCGGGATTGTCGAACATTTCGACATCGCGTTTGAACTCGAACAGACGATGACCGAGCGTGGCAAGGATCTGTCGGTGCTCGAATGCACCCGTGCCACCCCCGGCGATGTGATCGCGGTGCGCCAGCAGGTGCCGCTCGGCCTTGGCCACGCGATCTGGTGCGCGCGCGCGATTGTGGGGGATGAACCCTTTGCGATCTTCCTGCCCGATGAACTGATGGTCGCGCGCGAAGGCGGCTCTGGCTGCATGAAGCAGATGGTCGAGGCCTATAACGCGGTTGGCGGCAACCTTATCAGCGTGCTGGAAGTGCCGATGGAGCAGGTTTCCAGCTACGGCGTGATCGACCCCGGCGCGCAAGTTACCGGTTCCGGGGCGACGCTGACCGAGGTGCGCGGGCTGGTGGAAAAACCGGCGCAAGCCAAAGCGCCGTCGAACAAGATTCTCTCGGGCCGCTATATCCTCCAGCCAGAAGTGATGCGGGTGCTGGAGCATCAGGGCACCGGCGCGGGCGGAGAAATCCAGCTGACCGATGCAATGGCCACGATGATCGGCACCCAGCCGTTCCACGCGGTCACGTTTGATGGCGCGCGTTACGACTGCGGCAGCAAGACCGGCTTTGTCGAGGCGACGTTGGCGATTGCGCTGGCACGGGCCGACATGGGCGCAGAAGTGCGCGCGATTGCGCAAAGGTTGCTGGGATAAGCCGGGTTCGCCTCCCCACGCCGCCGGTGTTGGAGACACATGTGACACTGTCCATGAACAGAAAAACCCGCCGCTGCACACGCCTGCTGTCCGCAGCGCGGAACGGGGCAGTGGCCGGGACAGGCCGAAACGGCGCACACAGGTCATGTCCGCCATCCTGACACCCGCACGGCGCGTAGGAAAGCAGCGGGTTGCCGGGGTAGGGCTCAACCTCGTCCGTTCGCCCTGAGCCTGTCGGAAGCGAAGCTGACCCGCAGGGTCAACGGCTGCACTTCCACTTTGGTTCGGTGCATCA
>PHEM01000488.1 GCA_002842935.1 Alphaproteobacteria bacterium HGW-Alphaproteobacteria-13
ATGTCTGGTCCGATCACCTCGATCTCGACGCCAATGGCCTCATGCCGCTGCTCATCAAACCGCTACCGTGAATCTGTGTCCGCATAATGCACAGGGGCCTAGAAGGCATAGCACTCCACCATATCTTCGTTGATTCCGAAGCGGCTCGCGCACGCATTGCGGACCTTATTGAGGACTTTCCCGCTTTTACCGAAGGCGATGCAAACACTGTAGCCGGAGCCAAAGGTGCCTCCACGGTCATCGATGTGATCGGCGCTGGCGCTCCTCAGTCGGTGCAATGGCAGGACGGGGGGACTACTAACCCCGTTCGGTTGCGTTGGCTGGTGAGCACTGCAATGAAATCGCGCTCGGCCAGGGTACTTGCGGTCTCGGATCTCCACGATCCTAAATTTGACGTGCGTGTCCAGGCACAAAGCAAAGCGGACAAGCTCTCAGAGAAGCTGTCAGTCGAAGCGACAGAGGCCTTCTACTCCCTTTCAGAGTTGGTTTATGAAAGCGGCATGCCGTTTACCTTCGGGACGATGCGAGTAGGCAAGAAGGGCACAGCGTTCTCTAACTCTCTGTATCCGCGCTATACAGGTCTTAATAAGTTCGAGCTGCCATTTGCTACTGCCCTTGATGATGCTGGCTTGCCTTGGCATCGCAATCCGTCCGCAGGAGGTTTTCACATTCCACTTCTTTCTGCAGGCGACACGGCAAACTTCTATCCGGATTTCATCGTATGGAAGAAAGGCATGGTTTATTGCCTAGATACGAAGGGAAGCCATCTTTTAACCGATGCAGTCGCGCGCAAACTATTTGATATTCAAGAAGATAGCAAAACGAAGCTACTTACCCGCTTTATTAGCAAGGGTAAGCAAACTGAGTTGAAGGGAAAACCGATGCCCGGCGGCTTTACTGTCTGGAAGATGAAAAGCGGCACGCCTACACCAGTCCATGTTGATACGATCAACGCGGCAGTGAAGGAATGCCTACGCTAACCGGCTATGTTAGAGGCAGTCTGCAAAAAAAGGGAGGCCGGAGCCTCCCTTTGTCTTACTGGAACAGTTTGATGAAAGCGGGCGCGAGGCCGATGACTGCGAGGACGAAACCGACGCTGCCGATGACCCAAGTTTGCGCCGTCAGCTTGCTTTCGATTCCCTTGTTCGCCTCCTGAACCTTCACGGCGATATACTCCTCAATAGCCTCTACAACTTCCGCTGCGGCGTCGTCGGACAGATTAGCCGCTTTCAGTGCTCTAAACAATTTGATGTGCATCCGGTTCTCCTTCTCGTTGGTGACGGGAGACACCCGGCATGGGCACCGGCGCCGGCTGTCAGGGACCGCGAAGCGGCCGCGTCAGCGGGCGGTGGGGGAGCCGATTTGCGCAGCAAATTGGGGGGACCGCCGATCGTTGAAAGCTGGCGCGCACCCATGCCAAAATGCCACGACACACAGAGAGAAGAGATTGCGGGGGGCGGGGTTCGATGCCCCGCCCCCCGCTCCATGTAGCACCGAGATCATCGGTTTTGCCCAACGGGCGAAAAGGGGCGGGCCATGCCCGCCCCTCCGGCGTCAGCCGGACTGCCCGCGCTTCGCCTTGGCCTCAAGGACCAGGGCGACAAGCTGCGGGTCGAAACACTCGCCGCGCTCAATGTTGCGGATGCCGGGACCGTTCAGCACATCATTGATGCGATCCGCAATGATCTCCGCCAGCTCGTTGGACACAGCCTCGATGTCGGCGCTCGTTTTGCCGATGAACATGGGGTCTTTCGGCCACATGCTTTCAGCGTCGAAATGGTCCTTGTCGTTGACCGCATTCTTCAAGGCGTCGATCGCTGCGTTTCCTAGCGCACGCTCGAAGGCCAGCTGTGCAAACAGACGATGAGACATAACAACCTCCTATGATGATTGTCCAGCAGCAAGTGTTGGTTCACTGCGGCTGAAGGTTGTGAAGTCACTGAACACCCATCCGTTTTTCAGGGTATCGTAGATGA
>PHEM01000489.1 GCA_002842935.1 Alphaproteobacteria bacterium HGW-Alphaproteobacteria-13
GACATGGGCGTCGCCGCACAGGATGACGGGCGGCAGGAAATGCGGTCCCGCCGGAACGCGCGCGACCGTCTGGCGGAACAGGCTTTCGCCGTCCGTCAGCGTCAGGAACTGCTTGGCGCGCGCGCCGCGCGATTCGGGCCACAGGCGCGTACCGGCGCCTCCGCACAGGATAAGGGGCTGGATCATCGCGGTCATCGCCCGAACCTATCGCCGCCCGCCGTCGCGGTCACTTGAAAAAGGAAAAGCGGTGACTGTAAAATTAACCGACACTTCACTCCTTCCCGACTAGGATCGCGGCCCGAAAGGGTGCCGCTTTTTCCGATGTTTCGACTGTTCAAACATTATGTGCCGCGCGCCGTCGTCTGGCTGGCGCTGCTCGAGTTCCTGGCGCTGCTCGCGTCGGCCGAAGGGGCGTGGCATCTATACGCCCATCATGCCGATTTCGATCCCGGGCCGCTGAGCGGACGGCTGTTGCCGCTTGCGACCTTTGCCGTCGCCAACTCGCTCGCGATGATGGCGACGGGCATGTACGGGGCGGAGGCGCTGCGCTCGATGCGCTTTGCGACGGCGCGGCTGCTCGCCGCCGTGTCGCTGGGCGTGATCTTTCTGTCCGTGGTCGGCTTCCTGTTCCCCACGGCGACCTTGTGGCGCGCCAACAGCCTCTATGCGATGGCGATGGCGATCGCCGCGCTGTTCCTGATCCGCATGGTCCTGACGCAGACGGCGGGGACCGACGCCTTTCGCCGCCGCATCCTGGTGCTGGGCGCGGGTGCGCGCGCCGCGCGGTTGCGGACGCTCGCCGACCAGCCGGGCAGCGGGCTGACGATCACCGGCTTCGTCGCCATGACCGCGAACGAGCGGGCCGTGCAAGGGGCAGTGCCGCGCGAGACGATCGACAGCCTGTCCGACCATGTCGTCGCGCTGGGCGCGGGCGAAGTGGTGCTGGCGATGGAGGAGCGCCGCAACGCCCTGCCGCTCGCCGACCTGCTTCGCGTCAAGACCACGGGGGTCCATGTCAACGACATCGCCAGCTTCATCGAGCGCGAGACGGGCCGCGTCGACCTGGCGACCACCAACCCCAGCGCGCTGATCTTTTCCGACGGCTTTTCGGCGGGGCAGCGGATTTCCAAGGCGGGCAAGCGCCTGTTCGACATCGCCGCCAGCCTGGCCGTTCTGATCGTCGGGCTGCCGCTGGCGGTCGCCGCGGGCATCGCCGTCAAGCTCGACAGCCGCGGTCCCGCCCTCTATCGCCAGCCGCGCGTCGGTCTTTACGGCCAATCCTATGACATATGGAAGATCCGCTCGATGCGGACCGACGCCGAGGCGGCGGGCAAGGCGGTATGGGCGAGCGAGAACGACCCGCGCATCACCCGCGTCGGCCGCGTCATCCGCAAGCTGCGCATCGACGAACTGCCGCAGCTGTGGTGCGTGCTGAAGGGCGAGATGAGCTTTGTCGGCCCGCGTCCCGAACGCCCCGATTTCGTGGACGAGCTGGAACGGCAGCTGCCCTTCTATGCAGAGCGCCACATGGTCAAGCCGGGGCTGACGGGCTGGGCGCAGATCAACTATCCCTATGGCGCGTCGGTCGAGGATGCGCGCGTCAAGCTGGAATATGATCTTTATTATGCGAAGAATTATTCGCCCTTCCTCGACCTGCTGATCCTGCTCCAGACCGTGCGCGTCGTGCTGTGGCCGGAGGGAGCGCGCTGACCGTGGCGGCGCTCGCCGGCCTGTTCCAGCTCTTTGCCGCACTCGCTTTCGCGGGTTTCGCGGGCGTCACGCTTTGGCTGCTGATGCGTCCGCGCGCGCGGATGGCGGCGCTGATGCCCGCGCCGCGCTGGCTGGCCGCCGCCGCCGCCGCGACCGCTCTCTGGTGCGCGGCGCTTTACGGCTGGCCGCCCGGATCGCCGCAGGCGCTTGCCGGGCAGGCGGTCCGCGACCTGGCGCTGCTCGGCTGGATCGCCGCGACC
>PHEM01000052.1 GCA_002842935.1 Alphaproteobacteria bacterium HGW-Alphaproteobacteria-13
CCGCGCCAGATGCCGCGCCGCTTCGCCTCGGCCTCCGCCTGTTCGAGCGCATAGCTGTCGTCGATCGAGACGGCCCAGCCCAGCCGCACCATTTCCGCGCCCAGATCGACGCCATCGGGGAAGGGACGCGTGCGGCATGTGGCGAGCGTGCGGCGATAGGCGTCCCTTGCGCTCAGCTCGCAATGCAGCGGCCCCGCGCCGACCAGCTTTTCCAGCGCCGCGCGCGCCTCGTGCCCGCACGCCCATTCCCTCGCCGCGCTGTCGCATCGCTGCCGATATTCGACGGCGTCGACGCCGTTCAGCCGGATGGTGAGCATCGCCCCGTCCTGACGCACGCGCAGGCTGTCGCCGTCGATCACATGCGCCAGCGGCACGGTCGCGATGGTGGCAGGCATCCGGCTCCACACGATCAGCGCCAGCGCCGCCATCAGCATCAGCGCCGCGAACGACCGCAGGCGACGCCGCCAGCGTATCCGGGAAAGAGGAGACAGGATCACGGCCACCCGACTGGCCCGGCAGCAAGCCGCTGGCAAGGCGCAATGAAGAATTGACCGCAGGGATGAATCACATCCATTATGGATATGTTTCATCCGACTTCCCAGCCAAGCCTATGAAAAGGCCGATTTTAATCCGAAATGGCGGCAGATGTGAGTGAACAAAAAGCGAGCGTGACCGAATTGACGGCATATTGCGTGCAGTGGGGACAAAGGGGACGATATATGGGGAGGGACGGGGACCGGCCGCCGGAATTCGAAGAAGGCGCGCCGGCCTTTTTCGGAAAATATTTGGCCGCGCGCGCGGACGCGGCGGCGCCATGGCCGGCGGCGCGCGATGCCGACGCCATTGCGTCGCCGCTGTTGTTCGTGGGCACCGGGGAGGCTCCGTCCGACCTGGAGCTTGTTGCGGACGCGCGGCTCGCCGCCTGCGTGGAACCGGCGCTGGCGGGCGGACATGCGCGCCGCATGGCGCAAGTCGACATCATCTGGCTGGCGGCGGCGGAGACGGTCGCGCGCGCGGCGTTCGACGATCTGTGCGCGGCCGCCGAGGAGCGGGGCGCCGCGCTGATCTGTGAAACCTCGCTCGCGGCGCTCGACGCGATCGTGGCGGCTGTTCCCGTGGGCCTGCGCGCCGAATATCTCGTCGCTCCCGACGCCGTGGACAGGCAGGTTGCGCTGGCGTCGGCGCGGCGGACACGGCGTCTGGAGTTGCAGGACATCGCCCGCGACGACGCGACGGAGCGCATCGATCGCCTGCAGGAAGAGGTCGCGCGCATTTCGCGCCTGCTCGGCGACCTTGCCGCCCAGCGCGGCGGCCTGGCGGGCACGCCGGGGCTGGCGGCGCGGCGCGACGATCGTGACGGGGACGGCCGTTCGGCCGAGGTCCGCTCGCCGGTGCGCGGCTATGCCGCGCCGCCGCGCACCTTTCTGCCGGTGGAAGGGGCGGTCGAGCGCCAGCATGCGAAGGCGGTGCGGCGGATGTTGCGCCAGCGGCGGATGCGCGAGCAATATTTCCCCGCCGACCTGTTCGCCGATCCGGCGTGGGACATGCTGCTCGATCTCTATGCCGCGCGGCTGGAGCATCATCCGGTATCGGTATCGAGCCTGTGCATCGCCGCCGCCGTGCCTGCGACGACGGCGCTGCGCTGGATCAAGACGATGACCGATGCCGGGCTGTTCGTGCGCGAATCCGACCCGCAGGACGGCCGCCGCATCTTCATCGCGCTCGCGGACGGCGCGTCGGAGGCGATGGCGCGCTATTTCCAGGCGCTGGAGGAATAGGGCGCGCTTGCCACCGCGCGGCGGCTGTGGCAGGGGCACGCCACCCTGAATGGGGCGCTTAGCTCAGTTGGTAGAGCATCTCGTTTACACGGGCATGCGTGAGATTTTCTAACTGCCGAAAATTTCTAGGCTTTCTTGGCCTGTTTGGTGTCGGCTTCGGGAATTTTGCGGGACTCGCTCGCGTCGAGACCGGCCCGTACGTCATCGTCGAGGACGTGCGCATATTTCAGGGTGGTCGCGATGTTGCGGTGCGCGAGCGCCCGCTTCGTCAGGGCCAGGTCGCGGGTCTGGCGCAGGATGCGCGTGGCGCGTGTATGGCGCAGATCGTGCAATCGCAGGTCGGTCGCGCCGATCTTTTCCCGCGCTTCCTCGTGCGCTTCGCGAAGGACCGTGACGCTGAGAGGATACCGATCCCCTTGTCGGCGCTTCACGCGCTCGCGGCGCCCGCCGCTCGCCGTCGCGCGCTTGCAGACGTAGGTGAAAATCTTTGGGCCGACCTTCGGCTGATTCGCGATGATGACCAGCATCGCCTGCGTCAACGGCCGTTCGACCAGATCGCCGCCCTTGATGCGGGTCCAGGCCGTGCGGTTCGTAATATCCAGGTCATTCCAGCCCAAGCCGAGCACTTCGCTGCGCCGCCAGCCCGACAGCAACAGAAACTCGACGGCGTCGCGAACGTCGGCGCGAACGGCGTCGAGATAGGCCGCCTGTTGATCGCCGACGTCGAGTAGCCGCCAGCGCGTGCCCTGCGCTTTGTAGCGCAGGGCCTGCCAGTCGGGCATGTCGCCGACATCATATTTCGCGTTTTTGGCCCGGTTCCAAAGCGCGCTGGCGACCTCGATCTCGCGATTGATGCTGCTGTTCGCACGTAGCGCACCGTCCTCGCGAATTCGCCGCTTCGCGAAATGATCAATCAACATCGGCTGCGTGATCTCCGACAGAAGATGTCCGCCGCCGAGGCCGGTCACGAGCGCCTTCAATATATATTCGGTCGTCTTCCAGCTCGGCAGCTTGTCGGCATAGTCTTCATAGCGCCCCGCCGCATCGTCGAGCGTGATCGGCGGGCGCTTCCTTGTCGGCAGCAAGGCTTCATGCAGCTTCTCGTCGATGATCTGCTGCGCTAGGCGCTTGTTGCCTGTTCCCGTCGAGCCATGAAACCGACGACCTTGCCGGACGAAGTCGTAGTGCCAGTGCGGCGAACCTTTTTTGGGGATGGGGCGGGGCATAGCGGCAAGTCCTGATGACGAGGAGCGACGTGCTGATGCGCGAGATAGTCGGCAATATCGTCGGATGTATGCCGAATCTTCCGGCCATCGAGACGCACATATCCGATTTTCCCTGCCTCGCGCAAACGGCGCAACGTGGCGGCCGATATCTTAAGCTCGGCGGCGGTTTCCTCGATCGTCAGGAGCCGTGGCATCTATGCGGGCGCCTCGGCCAAGCGCGGCGGAATCCAGAAGGTCGGCGCGTGGGGCAGCGGATCGGCGTTCTTGTCCCACACCACCCACATATAATCGACCTTGCCGCCGTTGTGCGCGCGCTCGCCGAGTTGTTCGATGACGTCGCCCGGCGGCATCGACGGGCGTTCGCACAGGATGTAGATCCCTGCGGGACGGTGATCGCGCTCAAAGAGCCGGTAGCGGCCCTTGCTCGCGAGCCATTTGACCGGAAGAAGCGCCGCTACCTTGTGCGTCGCGACCTCCAGCGCGCGCCGGATGCAGCGTTCCGCAAGGCCCCGCACAAGCAGGCCGTTCTGTCGGCTGTAGGGCGGATTGAAGAAGATCGACAGCGCATCGCTGGCTTCCAGCAGATGGCGCTGATCGCCCATCCAGTCATGGGTGCCGAGGAAGCGCGTGCCGTCATAGCGCTCGAACAGATCGGTTCCATATGCGTCATGGCCGCGCTGGGCGAGCGCTTCGACGATGTTGCCGGACCCGCAACAGGGATCGAGATAGGTGACATTGCGATCGAGGGGAAGGAAATCGACGAGGCGATGCGTCACCCATTGTTCCTCCACATACCAATCCCAAGGATGGCGGCCGTTTGACGAGGAAAGCTCACCGCTCATTGTCACGCCTCCTCCCGCGCGATTTCGCGGTCGACGGCGGCGAGGAAGGCGACGCCGATGGCGATGCCCTGAATTGCCTTCTTGCGGGCCGCAGGGAGGGTGCGGCGCTCGGTCGAACCGGCGGCGCGTTCGCTGGCGATCTGGAGGAAGGCCGCCGCCTTCTCGCCCAGGACGTGCAGCGGCTGTGCGTCGTCGGCCGCCGCGTCGTGGCCGAATTCGACGATCGCGCGGGCGCGTTCGCGCATGACTTCGGCGATGATCTCGACGATCGCCGGGCTTATGACCTGGTCGATCGGGAAGGCGTTGGGCGGCGCGCTCATGGCAGCCGCCTTTGAATGCGGCGGCGGATGCGGTGCAGATAGTGCAGCTGCACGAGATTGAGCATCAGGGACAGCGTGATGACGCCGCCGAACAGGAGAGCTTGAAAGTCGGTCATGCGGCGATACCTCCGCCAATCAGGGCGAGGCGCGCTTCGTTGCGCGCGATCGAGCGGCGACGGGCCTTGATCCTGCATGTTTCGATATGGACGAGGCGCCAGAGCTGATCGCACTCGTCATTGGTGAGCGGCCGAGTGCGGTTGATCGCCTCGAAGGATGCGATCCGAGCGCGCAGTTCGGTGTCGGACAGGCGGATCATAGCGACATGATCCGGTTGTCGCGCTGCGCGCGCTGGCGCAGGCGGGCGAGACCGGGAGCCATGGCTTGCGACCAGCGGCGGTAATGGCCCGTGCGGCTGACGATCCACGTGCCGCGTGAATCGAGCACGATGTCGAAGGGGCGGTGCTTGCCGGACATTTCAGAGACCCTCCATGGCCATGAGAAAGAGAATGAAAGCGGGTAGGCCGATCGTCAGCGCGCCCGCGAAGGCGGCCGCCTCCGCGAGCGTGCGCAGATCGGCGCCGATCGAGGCGATGGTGGCGGCCGCGCGGTCGGCGTCGGCCGCGCCGATGGGGAAGAGCGTCAGGAGGCGGCGCATTGGGCACCTCCCGCCGCCGGGAAGGCGGCCTTCAGCTTATCGCCGATCAGGTCGGCATAGTCGGCGACGGTCGAGCAGCGGGCCGCTTCGTCGTCGGTGATGGCGATGCCGAAGCGATCCTCGATCGCCATCGCGATTTCGACATGGTCGATGCTGTCGCAATGCAGGTCTTCGATCAGACGGTGTCCGAGTTTCACTTCGGACACGCGAATGCCGAGGCAGTGCTTCACCGTGGCGCAAAGGCGATCGCGGATGTAGGCGGCGGCGTTGAATTCGATAATGCAATTACAGGACATGCGGATTCCTCCCGTTTTTTGGGTCAGCTAAGGCCGATGGCGGCGCGGTAGAGGTCGAGGATGGCGTCGCGCTCGGCGCGATCGGACGGGTTCATGCGGCGGAGCTTGATGACTTCGCGCATAATCTTCTGGTCGTAGCCCTGTGATTTGGCTTCCAGATAGACGTCGCGCTTGTCTTCCTTGAGGCCCCGTTCTTCCTCTTCGAGCCGCTCGATGCGCTCGATGAAGAGGCGGAGCTGATCGTCCGTCGCGCTGGTGTCGCCTGCGCGGATCGTCGCGCCTTGCGCGGTTTCGACGCACTCGGCGCAGACGGCGAGCGCGGCCTTGGTCATGGCGCTGGTGTGGCGTTCCCAGCCCGCAGGGAGGAGGTCGCCGTCCATCAGACCCGGCGCATCGCATTTGGCGCAGGAGATGCGGGCGCCCGTCACGGGCGCGGTTCCGCGCGGGGCAAGTCGCTGGCGCGGACGAGGACGCCGGAGAAGCGGGCGGCGAGGATGCCGAGGACCATGCCGGTGGTCGGCCGCGCGAAAGGGTGCGGCGCGCGGGCGTCGAAATGGCGCTGTTCGATCTGTTCGAGGCAGGAGCCGCAACGGACAGCATCGCGGCCGTGCGGCGTGGTGCAGCGATCCCAGCCCAGCGGCAGGCTGTGGCGGTCGCCGTAAACTTCGACGTTGCAGTCGGTGCAGATATAGATTGCCGGTTGATATTGACGCATTTTCAATCCTCCATGACGGTGTCGCGGCCCTCGGGCTGGGCGAAAATCCAGCAGTGGACGGCCTTGTTTTCGTGGCGGGTCTTCACGTTCTTCGCCGCGAGGAAGCGGCGCGATTTCGAAGAGCGGAGAAGCTGGTGCAGATCGTCCATCGGCGGGGGCTGGACGCCGCGCGCGCGGCACCGCTCTTCGAACATGGGCAGGCTGACGGCGATCAGCTTGTCGGCCTTTATGTGCAGATTGATCGGCGCCGCACCGGGAGGTTCGTTCGCCTCGAACCATTCGAACAGCTGCCAGAATTTGGCGACATGCGGGTGGTCGGCGCTGATCGCCTGTTGCCGGTCGGCCGTCATGCGGACGATGAAGGCCTGTGTCTGCGCGACGACATCGTCAGGGATGTCGATGCAGGCGGCGAGCGCGTCGAGCGCCGATGCGAGCTGCGCGTGATTCTTGATCAGGCGATCGTTGGCGACGCCGGATTCGTCCTTCAGCCGCTTCTCATGCTTGGGAAAGGCGTCGAAATAGTGCTTCAGCCAGCGCTCTTCGTTGCGGACGGACAGGATGATGAAGGACGCGGCCTTGTCGGCGGGCCAATTCTCGATCACGCGCGCGGCGAGCTTGGTAGTGTCGGACCAATTGTCCTTGTTGATCTCGATGCTCAACAGGCGCTCCAGCAGTGCCGGGGAGGCCTTGACCGCGTAATTCTGTGCGATGACGAGCGCGCCGCGGAAGGGCGGCTCATAGGTCTCGTTGCCGCTCGACCGGACGCCGCGCGAGCGCACGGGGCGACCGTTGAAGGCGGTTTTCAGCTCATCCCATTCGAACTTTTTGGAGTGGAGCGTCTGCTCGCTGCGATCGGCCTCGATCAGCGCGACCGGGAGGTTGGAGACTTTGGCAAGGATGCGCGCCGTCGCCGCGACGGTGGTCTTGGTCGGGTCGAAACCTTCATATCCATCGCGTCCGCAGAGCTTCCAAAAGAACTCGAGCAGTGTCGATTTGCCGGAGCCGGGTTCGCCCGTGATCTCGAGGAAGCCGAGGCTCGATTGCGCGTCGCGGATCTGCGTCGCGAAAAAGGACGCCTGCCAGAAGGCGAGCGCGACCAGCCCCTTGACGCCGAAGGCGGTCCACAGGCGCGGCAGCCAGCTCGTATCGATCTGGTCGGCGTCATAGCGGATGTCCAATATCCGCTCGGCGGTCTTCAGCTTGACCGCCTGCTTGCCGAAATCGAAATAGTCTTCGGCATTCAGATCATGGACGCGGCCTTTGCGCACGGCGACGTCGCCGAAAATCCACGCTTCGTGCTTCTTGCTGTAGCCCGTATAGTCGAGCGGCTCGACCGTCTTCAGGTCGCGGGACTGTATCTGCATGATGCGGTCGAGCTGGCCGGTGCTGCCCGTGAACATGCCGCCGAACGCGAACAGCCGCTTTTTGAATTCGGGCGCGGCCGTCAGCTGCGCGGCCGAGAAGCGGCCCTTGGCCGTGGGCGTCTTGCCGGGGAAATCGACGCGCAGATAATAGGCGGTGTCGTCGATCAGCTCGTCGCGCTCGCGATAGAGCGTGCGGAAGGCGCAATTGGCGATTTCGCTGATCTCGGCGCAGGCGCGGATCGCGGCGCGACGCGTCAGCGATTCCTTGAGCATCACCTCCGAAATGCGCGCCTGGTTGAAGCTCGCCCACCATGTGCGATTGTCATAGGTGAAGCTGAAGCCCGTCCAGTTCTTGCGCTCGTGGATCAGGCAGGCCTTTTCCGTCGCGCTGGGGGCGATGACGATCTGACCATTCCAGAAATATTCGTCGAAATGCTCGGGCGTCAGCCGCCCGAGGGTCAGCAGGTCGTTCCAGTCCTTTTCGTCGCCGTCGAGCAGACTGGGCTGGCATGCGCTGGCGCGCCACCCTTCCTTTTCGGCGCGCGCGCAGAATTCGCGCGTCCATTTGGTGCCCGCGGCGCCGACGTCGAAGGCGAAGACCAGCTCCGGCGAATGATGCGGGGTCGGCCCGGCGACGATCGCCTGCCGCAGCTCGCGCAGCCAATGTTCGGGCCAGTTGGTGACGGTCATCGCCGACACGGCGACATGTCCCGCCTGCTTGAGCGCCCAGGCATTGAAGATGCCCTCGGCGATCAGGATGCGCTCGGCCGCCGCCAGCGTCTCGAAACTATAGTCGGGCGGCGTCCAGCAATATCCCTTGTAGGACTTTCCCCCGGCGGCCTTCTTCGACTGGAACCGCGCTTTCTTGTCGAAGCGGCCCGGCTGATCGATCAGCCGTTCCCACCATGTCCCGCCCGGCAGCGGGAAGCGCACGGTGGCGGTGCCGATGTCGCGTTCGGGGTCCTTGTAATATTCCTGGCTGTAGCAGCCGCGCATCCCCGTCAGGTCGAGTCCGCGTCCATGATGAAGGAAGGCGTCGGCGGCCGCGTTGGGATCGGTCTCGGTCGCCTTGAACCGCTTCGACCAGTCGTCGAATATGTCGGGGAAATATTGCCGGACCGACTTTTCAAAGCCGCAGCGGTTGAGCCGCGAGCACTTCAGGACGATCGGATTGACCGCGTGAACGTACAGCTCCTTCTTGTGGCACTCCGGGCATTTGCCCTTGCGATACCACTCGCCTTCGCGCGCGAAGGCGAATTCGCGTTGCAGCGCTTTGTCCAGTTCTTGGGCGAGGGCGTTGCTCATGGGGGGTGACACGGCTTTCGCAGGCAAAGGGAGGGCGGCGCCGAAATCGCGTTTCGGCGGGGATGACGGTGAACATGCGGCGGGAAATCAGGTCAGGCCGGGACGGGGACCGGCGGCGGCTCTCCATCGCGCGGGCTGCGCCGGTTGCGGTGCGGGGTGACGGGCAGGTCAATCGGCACGCCCGACGGCGTGCTGATGCTGTGGACGAAGCTAAGCTGGGCCTTCCAGCGATGCCCGCAGGCGTCGTTGGCGCAGTCGATATAGACGTCGCGGTGCAGCAGCGAGACTTCCTCGCTGTTGCGGATGCGCCCCGGCGACTTGCAATAGGGGCATCGCGCGGCGGCGCCACGGCTCATGAACGATGCTCCCGCGCGATCATGCGCGCTTCGGCGCGAATGGCGAGGATGGTGGACAGCACCTGGTCGGCGGCGGTCTCGATCATCACTGCTTCGTGATAATCGACATGATCGTCGTCGTGGGCGTTCAGGACCGCTTCGGCCAGTTCGCTGTTGCCCTTCGACTGGCGCGCGAACAGCATCAGCAGGTCGCGGCCCGTCGCGGCGATCGCGGGCGTCGGAACCAGCTCGCGCAAGCGCTGGCGCGCCAGCACGGCCGTGACATGCGGGTGTCCGGGATAGCCGACCGTCTCGGCCTCCAGCACCGCGATTTCGTCGATGCGCAGGAAAGCGTCGGTCGATGTGCTGCAACAGTCGCTGATCCGCTGTTGCCGCGTCCCGAGCCGCGTCGCGGCGGCATCCTGCCCGCCATAGGCCTTGACCAGCGCGCGGCAGGCTTCCTTGATTTCCTGCTGTTCGGGCGGAAGGGTGATGTTGCGTTCGACGGTCACTGGGTTGCGTCTCGTGCTTTCAAGGCGGCCGCGCAGAGCGCGAGCGCCGGGGTGGCAGCTTCAGCCTCCGCGATCATATCGTAATTTGCGTCATGCCCGACGAAACGGGCGTTGCGAGTGATCCGCGCGCCGCCCATGGGTTCGTCGGCGCGTGTCTGCCCCCAACCGGCGATCCAACCGCGACCCTCGGGCACCAGTTCCACGGCTGCATCGAGCGAGAAGGTGTAGGCAGGAACCAACATGTCCCATGAATTGCCGGGCATTGATCGACTGCCATCGGTATTTATCTGTCCGATGCAGTCGCGATCACCATCCCAGCGCGGCCCAGCGTTAAAGAATGTCTCCGGCTGCGCGAGGGCGATGGCGACGTCGATGTCGCGCGACGGTTCGCAAGCCGTCTCGATCGTGTCGATCAGATCAGATAGGCCGCTCATGCTGCGCCGCCTTTCGCCTTCAGGATCGCGTCGCGCGCCGCGCGAAGTTCGCCGATCGTGACGTCGCAGGGCAGGGTTTCGTCGTCGGCCAAGGCCGCCGGGATCGCACCTAGGTTGATCGGCATCAGGCCTTCCAGCGCGGCGAGCATATCGGGCGCGGCGGCCGCCATGTGGTTCCCTTCCTCGTCCTCCCAATGGGCATTGAGGATGCGCGCGACCTTCTCCGCGATTTCCTGCCGGTTCTCGATATAGAGCGACAAAAGCAGCACGGGATAGATCATGCCCACGGAAGTGCCCGTTGGCGTCGGTTTCGGCGCCTGCTGAAAATGCACGGCGATCTGTCGCCCCCAGATATCCTCGCGCGAGAGGTTCCGCAGATAAGCGGTGCTCTTGACCGTGAAATATTGATGCGTCCGGCTCACATGCGGCTCCTTTGGGCGGTGCGATGGGGATTTTTACCGTCTGTCGCGGCGGCGATCAGGCTGGCAGCCAGCAGCATGCAGCAGCGGCGCGTGGGGGTGCGATCGCAGCTGGGGCAGGGGACGGGCGATGCGCCGGACAGGGGCGACAAAGGCGACCGGGTCGCGGAATGCGGGAAAGGGGCACCGCCTTCCGCGATCCGGTCGCAGTCGCGCGCGGCCGGTGGGCGAACGGCGCGCGCGATCGACGGGCCAGGAGACACCCCCGTCAATGGTGAAGGAAAATGGTGAAGCCCCCCGCGCATCGTCATCGCGCCCCGCCGGTGCCGGACACGGTGACATATCCGGCGCGCTCACGGCCCGGCGCGGCGAAGTCGATGCCGATCCAGCGCTCCTGCTCCTCGGGCGCGGGGGGATGGTTGCGCGGATAGATGTCGGGGCGCAGATCGTGGCGGGACACGCCGAACAGCTCTTCGGCCAGCAACACATATTCGGCGGGAAGCCGTTTCGATGATTGCAGCCATTTCCAGAAAGTCGGCTGCGGCACGCCCAGACCGCGTGCAGCCGCGCTCTGGCTGCCAGCGATTTCGACGATGCGTTGCAGCGCTTGGAAGGGGGTGATCGGCTTCATCATGCGCCCCTGTTATTCTGATTCGAATAATCCAGTCAAGGGCAATTCGCGCGTGGCGCATAATTACTTTTGGAATAAGGGTGATCGCATGCGCATTGGCGAGAGAATCGCGGCACTTCGGACGGCGGCAGGGATGTCGCAGACTGATCTCGCACGCCGCAGCGCCGTTTCGCAGGGAACAATCGCGAAGCTTGAATCCGGCGTCAGTTCTGGCTCTTCGCACATGCACCGAATCGCGCGGGTGTTGGGAACAACGCCGGAATATCTGACCGGCGAAATTGATGACCCGACAGAAGGGGCCTCATTGCCGCCGCCAATGGCTGACGTCGCTGATGAGTTAGGCCTAGTGGCGATCAAGGAAGTCGATCTGACGCTCGGCTTGGGCGGGTCCTATATCAACGATGGCGCGGTGCTGGAGACGACACGATATTTCCCGGCGGCCTGGCTGCGGGAATTGACGCGTACGGACCCGGAGCATCTGGTCTTTGCCCGCACCAAGGGCGATTCGATGAAACCGACGCTGTCGGACGGCGACATCGTCATCATCGATCTGGCGAAGAACGCGATCCGCGAACAGGATGCGGTGTGGGCGATCGCCATCGCCGAGTTCGGCATGGTCAAGCGTGTCTGGGCCAACCCTGACGGAAGCTACAAGATCAAGAGCGACAATCCGAATGTCGGCTCCGAGACGGCCGTGGACGGCGAAATGTTCGTGCTGGGGCAGGTTGTCGGAAAGCTGGGGAAGCTGTGATGGGGCAGTTCGATAATCTCGCCCATATGGTGACGGGTCTGTCGGTGCAGCCGCCCCTGCCGCCGAATCGGGGCGCCGATGTTGCGGCCGATCGCGGTGACGTCGTGACGGGCGCTTTCGTTCGGGACTTTTCCAGCGGCTTCGGTGCCTTCATCCGCTACGTCGATGCGGAAGGGCAGGAAACGGCCCGGCGGATTTCGTGCAAGCGGATCGAGGGGGACGGCGGCCCCGAACTGGTCAAGGCCTTTTGCTTCGAGCGGCGGCAGTTGCGCTCGTTCCGCATCGCGCGGATCGTGGAAATGATCTGCCCTGAAACAGGCGAAATCCTCGATCCCGCGGAGACGTTCCGAACGATCTGGACCGATGGTCCTATCGGCTGTTCCGACCGGACACTGACGCGCCTGTGCCAGATGATGATATTCATGGCGCGCTGCGACGGCGATGTGCATCCGCTGGAGGAAGAGGCTATCGACGATCTGCTCTGCCGCTATGCGCTGCGCTTCGATCTGAACGATCATCACCTTGAACTGGCGCGCGCCAATGCCGCGAAGGGGCAGGCCCCCGACGATCGCGATTTCATCGCCGGGCTGGAAGCGATCGCCGGGCATCCGCGCGCCGCCCAGCTCGCGCGGCTTGTGGCCGAAGGGCTGTCGTCGGTGGCGGCCGCCGATGGCGTCCAGCACGAGCGCGAGTTCCATTGGGGCTTGGAGGCGCAGGGCATATTGAAAGCGCTGGCGAAGTCGCGCGGATAAGGTCGGGGGAAATATGAAGACGTTCGCACTGACGTGTATCGCGCTGGGCACCGTGGCGCTCGCCGCTTGCAGTGGTCCCGATCCCGTTGATGAAGTCGAAGCGCCGCCAGCTGCAACGACCTATTCCTTCGCCAAAGCTGATCTCCATCGCGCCGCCCCCAAGGATATTTGCCGCCAGTCGGACCCTGATTTCGCGCTTCGTCTGATGGGCCGCGTTGATGCGGCGTTGCCCGAGGAAAGCAGGGGTTCGGCGCAGTTCGACCAGTTTTTTGTTCAGGACAGCGGTGATGGCGCGGGGCAGAAAGAAGCGGTGCTGCGTTTCACCGCGCGGCACAATGGACAGGATGGCGTGATGATGTTCGCTATCGGCCCGTTCGCGTCACAAGGCTGCGTCGTTGGCCCGATGCGGGCGAGCGTTGGCGGTGATTTATTCAAGGATGCGGGCAAACACGCTTTCGCGATCCCCTGAAGTCCCCTCACGGATTCGCCAGCTCCAACGAGACTTCGGTCAGATATCCCCCGTTGCCGATATTGTGCGTCACGTCCGTCACCAGCCACGCCGCCGCGTCGATCTCCGCCTTGAACCCCGCCAGCGTGACGGGCGTCTCCGGCATCAGGCGCGCGTCGCCGTGCGCCAGCGTCAGCGTGCATTCGGCGCCGCTGCGCGCGTCGCGCCGCCGCGCGCCCTCGGCCGCCGCCTGCGCGTCCCCGGCATTGGCATAGGTGCGCTTCAGCCGCCGCGCGTTCTTCGTGCCGCCGACGCGCACCGTCTGCCGCTGGCCGCTCGCCTGATCGTGCCACTCGGCCTCGACGCCGTCATGTTCGTCGCGGGTCTTGCGCGTATAATCGACGCCCCCGGCGCACATCGCGCGCTCGATCGTCACGCCGCTGATCGGCGTCCCCGCCGCCGTCGCGCCGATCCCGGCGGGGGCGAGGATCAGCGTTCCGGCCTTGACCGTGGCGACCGCGTCATATCGGCGGCCGATGTCGGCGATAAAGGCGATGTCGCTTTTGGCCTGCTGGCGCATCGCGGCGACCTGAATGCCCGCGAGCCGCGCGTGGACGCGCGGCGTCAGGCCGTTGCGCCGGGCGATCGTGGCGACGATCGCCGACAGGCTCTGCGCGATCCAGCTTTCGCTGCGGCGGTT
>PHEM01000490.1 GCA_002842935.1 Alphaproteobacteria bacterium HGW-Alphaproteobacteria-13
ATCGTCGTCAGCGTGCCGATCATCCGGCCGACCTTGGCGTTGCCGCCGTCCATCCCGAACCCGTGCGCCACCCGGCCGATGAAGTATGCCGCCGCGACGTATGCCAGCCACCAGCTGCCTGCGCCCGCCAGTTCGATTGCCGCGATCAGCACCAGCACGAAGGCAGTGTTTTCGACATAGTTCAGCTGCGCGCGCATCCGGCGTTGCAGCGGCTCGCTGCCGCCGTCGCCCACGCTGATGCCGAGCGCGGTGCGCAGTGCGCCGATGCGGATCGACAGCCAGATATTGAGCACAGCGGCGGCAGCGGCAGCGGCGAGTGTGACTGGAAGCACGGTCATGGTAAGATCCCCTCGTTATTGTGCCGAGCGTGCTAGGCGCGCGCAGGGCGGGTTGCAACGTGCGAATTTTCAGCTATAGCGCGCCCCTTCCCGCCGCTGCTGGCCAAGGAATGCACGCATTTGCTGCGGCTTGTGCGCTCGCTTCCCTTGCCGTAGAGGCGACCTTTCGAGAATCACGGCGCCCGGTGGCGCGATCAAACGCATTTAGTTGAGGAATTGGTGCCGCCATGGCTGTCCCCAAGAGAAAAGTATCCCCGCATCGTCGTGGCAATCGCCGTTCGCACGATTCGCTGCCGGTTGAAGCCTTCGGTGAATGCTCCAACTGCGGTGAATTGAAGCGCCCGCACAATATCTGCGGCCACTGCGGCCATTACAACGGACGTCAGGTTGTTGCTGTCGGCTGATTGCCGGTGGCCCTCACCATAGACCGGAAGGAAGCGCAATGAGCCTCCCGCGTATCGCCGTTGACGCGATGGGCGGCGATGAAGGCGTGCGCGTCATGGTTGAAGGCGCCGCACTTGCCCGCCGCAAGCACGAAGGTTTCAACTTCCTGCTGGTGGGTGATGGCAAGCGCATCGAAGCGGCGCTCGCCGACCATCCCAATATGCGCGGGGCTTCGGAAATCCTCCATTGCGAAGACGTGGTGGGCGGTGACGAATTGCCGAGCCGCGCGATCCGCCGGGCCAAGACCACCTCGATGGGTCTCGCCGTCAACGCGGTGAAAACCGGCGATGCTGGCGCTGCGGTCAGCGCGGGCAATACCGGCGCGCTGATGGCGATGAGCAAGATTGCGCTGCGCACCATGCCGGGGATTGATCGCCCCGCGCTCGCCGCGATCATGCCGACCTTGCAGGCGCATGATGTGGTGATGCTCGATCTGGGCGCCAATACCGAAGCTGACGCGCGCAATCTGGTGCAATATGCGGTGATGGGCGCGGCCTATTCGCGGATCGTCAACGGCTTTGAAAAGCCGGTCGTCCGCCTGCTCAATATCGGCACCGAAGAAATCAAGGGCACCGAAGAACTGCGCGATGCCGCCGCGATGCTGATCGCCGCCTGCGCCCGCGAAGATGGCGGGCTGGCGCTGGTGTTCGATGGCTTTGTGGAAAGCGACAAGATCAACCGCGGTGAAACCCATGTGGTGGTGACCGATGGCTTTTCCGGCAATATCGCCTTGAAAGCGATCGAAGGTTCGGCGCGGTTCGTGACCGACCTGTTGCGGCAGGCGTTTACCTCCTCGCTGCGGTCGAAGATCGGGTTCCTCGTATCGCGCCCAGCAACCGAGCTGCTGAAGCATCATCTTGATCCCAATAATCACAACGGCGCGGTGTTCCTTGGCCTCAACGGCGTGGTGGTGAAAAGCCACGGCAGCGCCAATGCCAATGGTGTGGCCCACGCGGTCGCGGTGACTGCGCGGTTGCTTGAAAACAAGCTGACCGAACGGATCGCGCATGATCTTGCCGCCTTGGGCGAAGGCGCGCTCAGCCGCAATGGTCGTTCCAGCGCCGCCAAAACCAGCGAGCCGGACGCGTGAACGGTTCGCGTATTATGGGCACAGGGTCGGCGCTTCCCCGGCGGATCGTGACCAATGCCGAACTGGCCGAGCGTCAGGCGGCCGGCTTCCG
>PHEM01000053.1 GCA_002842935.1 Alphaproteobacteria bacterium HGW-Alphaproteobacteria-13
CGTCGTAGAGTCAGGCCGATGGGTGTCTCGACTTCGCTCGACACGAACGGAACGATGGATCAGATTTAAGGCACGCCGCTCTATTCCGCGTGCTCGGGCTTGCCCTTGCGCGCGCCCTTGGCAAGCTCTTCGAGCTGCTTTTCGCTCATGCTGTCGACCATCTCTTTCGATGCGCCCTTGAGCTTCGATTTCGGCGTATCGCCGCGCTTGGCGCTGAGCGCGGCTCCGGCGGCTTTCTGCTGGGCCTTGGACTTGGCTGGCATGACGTCTCTCCTGCCTGCCCCCGCTATCCGTTAACGATCGTGCCGCCGTTGGGATGCAACACCTGGCCCGACATATAGCTGCTGTCGTCGCAGGCGAGGAACAGGAAGCAGGGCGCGACCTCGTTCGGTTCGCCGGGCCGTTTCATCGGCGTGTCCTCGCCGAAACCCGCGACCTTGTCCGCCGGGGCGCCGCCGCGCGGGTTGAGCGGGGTCCAGATCGGGCCGGGCGCGACGGCGTTGACGCGTATCCCCCGCTCCACCAGATTTTCGCTCAACGAGCGCGTGAAGGCCGTGATCGCGCCCTTGGTCGCGCTATAGTCGAGCAGTCCCGGCGAACCCTGATACATGGTGACGCTGGTGCAATTGACGATCGCCGCTCCCTTGCCGAGATGCGGCAACGCCGCCTGCACGAGATAGAACATGCCGAAGATGTTGGTCGCGAAGGTACGCTGAAGCTGTTCGGGGGCGATGTCGCGGATATCCTCCGCCGGATGCTGTTCCCCGGCATTGTTGACGAGGATGTCGAGCCGCCCGAGGTCCTTGACCGTGCGCGCGACGATCTTTTCACCCGCCGCCGGTTTGCCGATGTCCGCCTGGATGACGATCGCCCGCCGTCCTTCGCCGGCGACGATCGCGGCGGTCGCGTCGGCGTCCTCCCGGTTGCGGTGATAGACGATCGCGACGTCGGCGCCCTCGCGCGCGAACAGCGCGCAGACCGCGCGGCCGATGCCGCTGTCGCCGCCCGTGACGATCGCGACCTTGCCGTCCAGCCGCACGGAGCCGGGATAGCGCGGCTGCCACAGCGGCGCGCGTTCCAGCCCGGCCTCGCGGTCGTCGACGGGGCGGGGAATCGATTGCGCCTTGCCGACCTTCTTGCGCAGCTTCGCGGCGTCACGCGCCTTGCCCTTCTTCTCGCGCTTCGTCTCGCCGACCTTTCCGGCCCTGGGTTGCTTCGCCATGGCGTCGTCCTTCCTTGCGTGCGTGATGCAAGGACAACGCGGGGAATCGACAAAATATCCCGCTGACTCTATCCGGTGGCGATGATCGACTATTCCGACCTGATCCAGCCCGACAAGGGGCAGGACGCCCGCCCCATCCACCTCGTCGACAAGCAGGGTTACGAAGGCTGGCTGGCGGGCCGCAGCGCGCGGGAGCGCGCGCACCTCGCCGCCGTCGGCTTCAAGCCCGACGCCTATGTCCATGCGATCCTGCCCGGCGACGATCCCGAACATTGGGGCGTCGTCACCACCGTCGCCAACACCGCCAGCCTGTCCGCCTGGTGCCTGGCCAAGCTGGGGCAGATCCTGCCCGCGGGCCGTTACCGCGTCGAGGGCGCGCAGCCGGGCAAGGCGCTGTTCGGCTGGATGAGCGCGCAATATCGCTTCGACGCCTATCGCTCGAACCCGCCCGTCAAGGGTCCGCGCGTGCTGCTGACCGGCGATGTCGCCGCGATCGCGCCGATGGTCGCGGAGGCGCGCGCCGCCGCGCTGGTGCGCGACCTCGTCAACACGCCCGCCGCCGACATGGGACCCGCCGCCATCGAAAAACAGGCCGAGCGCATCGCCAAGGCCCATGGCGGCAAGCTGACCGTCTCCAAGGGCGAGGCGCTGGAAAGCGGCTATCCGATGATCCATGCGGTCGGGCGCGCGGCGGCGAAGCACCACGCCCCGCGCCTGATCGAAATCCACTGGGGCAAGGAGGATCATCCCCGCGTCGCGCTGGTCGGCAAGGGGATCAGCTTCGACAGCGGCGGGCTGGACATCAAGTCCGCGTCGGCCATGCGGCTGATGAAGAAGGACATGGGCGGCGCCGCGCATGTGCTGGCGCTCGCCGAACTGGTGATGGCGGCGGGCCTGCCCGTCCGCCTGCACTGCCTGGTCGCGGCGGCGGAAAACGCCATCGCCTCCGACGCCTTCCGCCCCGGCGACGTGCTGAAAAGCCGCAAGGGGCTGACGGTCGAGATCGGCAACACCGATGCCGAGGGACGCCTCGTCCTGGCCGACGCGCTCACGCGCGCGGGCGAGGAAAAGCCCGAACTGGTCGTCGATTTCGCCACCCTGACGGGCGCCGCGCGCACCGCGCTGGGTCCCGACCTGCCCGCGCTGTTCGCCAATGACGATGCGCTGGCGGACGATCTGCTGGCGGGCGGGACCGATCGCGACGATCCCCTGTGGCGGATGCCGCTGTGGGACGGCTATGCCGACCTGCTCGAAACCGATGTCGCCGATCTCGGCAACGCAGGCTCCTCGCCCTTCGCGGGTTCGATCACGGCGGCGCTGTTCCTGAAGCGCTTCGTGCCCGAAAAGACCCCCTGGGCGCATTTCGACACCTTCGCCTGGCGCCCCGCGGCAAAGCCCGGACGGCCCAAGGGCGGCGCGGCGCTGGGCCTGCGCGCGGCATGGGCGATGTTGCAAGGGCGATACGGCCGCCGCACTTAACCCCCTCCCGCTTGCGGGAGGGGAGATTCGCGGCAAGGCTTGATAAAGCGCGCCCTGCTGGTCTAATGCGCCGCGACTTCGGACATAGCACAGGACAGCGCGTGACAAGCGACAGCGGCATTCATTCGGCGACAGGCCGCGTGCGCATGGGACGGCCCGGTGTCGCGGGCGCGGGCCGCGACCGTTTCGGTCTCAGCGGGACGTCGCAGCCCTATGACCCGCGCGTCGTCGCGATCCGCCCCGACCTGGCCGACATCGCCGTCGCGGGCCAGTATTTCGCGCCGCACTATGCCGCGCCGATGATGCGCAGCGGCGTGGCGCCCGCCGCCGCGATGCGTGCCGCCCCGTCGCTGGACGCCGAACAGACGAGCGAACTGCTGTTCGGCGAAGGCTTCGCGCTGCTCGACCTGACGGGCGGCTGGGCCTGGGGCTACAGCCTTGCCGACCATTATGTCGGCTATCTCGCCGCCGACGCGCTGGGCGCGCCGATCGCGCCCACGCACCGCGTCGCAGCGATCGAGGCGATGCTGCACAGCGCCCCCGACGCCGCGAGCGGCGGTCCCGCCGTGCTGCCGCGCGGTGCGCTGGTGATGGGCGAGGCGGAGGGCGAATGGCTGGCGACGGCGCACGGCTATCTGCCGCTGGCGGCGCTCGCCGAAGTCGGCGCGGCGCTCGCCGACCCCGCGACGGTCGCCGAGGAACTGATCGGCGCCCCCTATCTGCCCGGCGGCCGAACCGCGAAGGGTATCGACTGTTCCGGTCTCGTCCAGCTCGCCTTCGCGGCGGCGGGCGTGCCATTGCCGCGCGACAGCGACTTGCAGCTCGCGGCGCTCGGCGCGGACAGGGATGTCGGCGCGGCAGCCCTCGCGCGCGGCGACCTTGTCTTCTTTCCCGGCCATGTCGGCATCATGGCCGACGCCGGCCAGATCATCCACGCCAGCCGACGATGGATGCAGGTCAAGGCCGAACCGCTCGCCGACGTCACCCGGCGCATCGCGGACAAGGGACATGCGCCGCCGGTGAGCGGCATGAAAAGATTGCGGTAACATCATCATGACACAGACGGTCTTCATCGACGGCGCGGCGGGAACGACGGGCCTGGAAATCGCCGAGCGGCTGGCGGGGCGGTCCGAATTTTCGCTGATCCGGCTGGACGAGGCGCGCCGCAAGGACGCCGCCGCGCGCGCCGAGGCGCTGAACGACGCCGATTTCGTCATCCTCTGCCTGCCCGACGACGCCGCGCGCGAGGCGGTGGCGATGATCGACAATGAACGGACGCGCGTCATCGACGCCTCGACCGCGCACCGCGTCGCGCCGGGCTGGGTCTATGGCTTTCCCGAAGTCAGCGGACATGACGCGGTCGCCGAAGCGATGCGCGTGTCCAATCCGGGTTGCTATTCGACGGGCTTCATCGCGCTGGTCGCGCCGCTGGTCCGCGCGGGGCTGCTCCCCACCGACTGGCCCTATGTCTGCCACGCCGTCAGCGGCTATTCGGGCGGCGGCAAGGCGCTGATCGAGCGTTTCGAGGGCGATCGCGACATCGCCTGGCGCGGCTATGCGCTGAATCTCGGCCACAAGCATGTGCCGGAAATGCAGGCGCGCTGCGGCCTGTCGCTCGCGCCGCTGTTTTCGCCCGCCGTCATTCCCGCGCATCGCGGCATGGTGGTCGAGGTACCGCTGCCGCTCGCCGCAATGCCGGGCGCGGCCGCTCCCGACGCGCTGCGCGCGGCGCTGACGGACTTTTATGCGGGCAGCCCGGTCGTCGTCATGGGCGAGGCACCGGCGGACGGCGAAATGCTGCTGCGCGCGTCGGACGGCGGCGACGATCGCATCGAACTGTTCGTGTTCGCCGACGCCGATGCAAGTCAGGCGCGGCTCGTCGCGCGGCTCGACAATCTGGGCAAGGGCGCGAGCGGCGCCTGCGTCCAGAATCTCAACATCATGGCCGGATTGCCGGAGACGGCGGGATTGCGGCTCTGATCGGGAGAGAATCGCAAGACTTCCCGTATCCCCGAGCGAAGACGAGGGGTTTGTTCGAGCGCCGCGAGAACCCGATAAGCAAGCGGCCTCGACTTCGCTCGGCCATGCCCCTCGTCTTCGCTCGGCGATACGGAAGGAGTCAACGCGTGCCGATCAATGCACCGTATCCAGCGCGCTGTCGATCGACAGATAGGTGATCAGCCGCTCGATCTGCCGCCAGTGCGCGAAATGCACATGATTGCCCAGCGCGCGATATTGCTCCGCGCGCGCAGCGGCGGCGAAGCCCGCTTCCTCACCATGTTCGCGGATCAGCGCATCGGCGTCGTCGACCGCGCGGCGGTCGGCAAGAAAGGGGGCTGGCAGCTGCATGACGTTCCCGCTCCGTTGGTGGTCCCACGCCTCTAGCCGCCGCCCCTCACTGCGTGGTTCCCAACCATGATGAACGCCCCGGTAAGAATTGTCGCGCCCGCCGCCACCTTACCCTCTTTGCCGCGCAGCCGGGGCCGTGTAGACAAGGGGGATGCGAAAGATATTGAAATATGCCGCGCTCGCCCTGCTGCTGGTCCTGATCGCCGGGGGCGTCACGCTCTATGTCATGTCGCGGCCCGATGTCGCGCGCTTCTCGACCGCCGAGTTGAGCGGGCGCGTGCCGGTGATGGCGTCGCAGCGCACGGAGAGCTTTCCGACCGTGAACGTGCCGGAGGCGAAGGGCTGGCCCGCCGCACAGGCGCCGCGCGCGGTGGAGGGGCTGGCGGTGTCGCGCTTTGCCGAGGGGCTGGATCACCCGCGCTCGATCCTGGTGCTGCCGAACGGCGACGTGCTGGTCGCGGAGGCGCAAAGCCCGCCGCGCGATGCGTCCGGCATCGAAGGCAAGATGATGGGCCGGCTGATGAGCAAGGCCGGGGCCGGGGGCGCGTCGGCGAACCGCATCACGCTGCTGCGCGACGCGGACGGCGACGGCAAGGCAGAGGTCAAGGCCGCCTATATCGAAGGTCTCAACTCGCCCTATGGCATGGCGCTGGTCGGCGATACGCTCTACGTCGCTAACACCGACGCGCTGCTCGCCTTCCCCTATGTGGCGGGCGAGACGAAGATGAGCGGCAAGGCCGAGAAGATCGTCGACCTGCCCGCCAAGGGCACCAACCGCCACTGGACCAAAAGCCTCGTCGCCGCGCCGAACGGCTGGCTCTATATCGGTGTCGGCGCCGATTCCAACATCGGCGAGGCGGGCATGAACCGCGAATTCCGCCGCGCCAGCGTGCTGGAAGTGCGGCCCGCGCAGAAATATATGCGGACCTTCGCGGCGGGCATCCGCAACCCGGTCGGCCTGGCCTTCTTCCCCGGCGACGACCGGCTGTGGACCGTGGTCAACGAACGCGACATGCTGGGCAGCGATCTGGTCCCCGACTATCTGACCGATGTGACGGAAGGCGATTTCTATGGCTGGCCCTGGTATTATTGGGGCGGCTTCATCGACCCGCGCGTCGAGCCGGAGGCGGAGGATCGACGCCAATATGTGAAGCGCCCGCAATATGGCCTGGGCGCGCATGTCGCGCCGCTGGGCTTCACCTTCACAGCCGGACTCGACCTGGGCGAGCGCTGGGCGAACGGGGCGTTGATCGCGCGGCACGGATCATGGAACCGCGAGCCGGTGACGGGCTATGACGTGGTGTTCGTCAGGTTCGGCGCGAACGGCAGGCCGCTTGACGCGCTGCCGATCACTTTCCTCGACCAGTTCCTGGCCGCCGACGGCAAGACCACGCGCGGGCGCCCCGCCGACGTCAAGGTCGCGAAAGACGGCAGCGCGCTGGTCGCGGACGACACCGGCGGCGTGATCTGGCGCGTGGCGAAGGCGGGGTGAGCGATTGAACCGCCTGACCTTTGCGCGCCTGTTTCAGGCGCTCTATCTGATCGTCATCGCCGCCTTTGTTTTCCTGCCGGATGGGCCGCGCGCGAAAATCCATGGCGATACGACGCTTCTCGTCGCGGTGTCGCTGATGACCGCCATCCTATTCGTCAGCCTGAGATGCCGCCGCTGCGCAGCGAGCCTTTACTACAGCCCGTCCGTTCCGCTGCTGCATATCAACCTTTTGATACCCGCGAAGCGCCAATGCCCGAAATGCGGTGCGGCGCGGGATTAGAGCAAGATCATCTTAGATTGATCAAGCCGTGTACTCCCGCGAAGGCGGGAGTCCATCTCCGGTCGGCGCCATCTTGAACCGGCCGGAGATGGGTCCCCGCCTTCGCGGGGACACAAATGCTTACTTCAAAGCCGATCAGGCTAAAAAAGCCCGTTTAACGCGCAGCGCCGTTCACGGACCCTCAAACCCGCATCGGCATCAGCACGTAAAGCGCGGGGCTTTTCTCGCTTTCGCGGATCAGCGTCGGGGCGTTGGCGTCGGCGAGGTGCAGTTCCACCGTGTCGCCATCGACCTGCCCCAATATGTCGGACAGGTAGCGCGCGTTGAAACCGATCTCCATCGCCTCGCTGTCATAGCCCGCGGCCAGTTCCTCGGCCGCCGTGCCGTTTTCGGGACTCGTCACCGACAGGGTAATGCGGTCCTTGTCCAGCCCGACCTTCACCGCGCGGGTCTTTTCGCTGGCGATGGTCGACACGCGGTCGACGCCCTGGAACAGGCTCTTGGGATCGACTTTCAGCAGCCGGTCGTTCGCGGTCGGGATGACGCGGCTGTAATCGGGGAAGGTGCCGTCGATCAGCTTCGACGTCAGCACGGCGTTGCCGAGCTGGAAGCGGATCTTGGTCGCCGACAGGCTGATTTCCACATTGCCTTCCGCCTCGTCGAGCAGCTTGCGGATTTCGCTCACGCATTTGCGCGGGACGATGACGTCGGGCATGGCGTTCGCACCGTCGGGGCGCGTCACCGTATAGCGCGCGAGGCGATGGCCGTCGGTCGCCGCGGCCTTCAGCACCGGGCCGCTCGCATCCTCCGCGACGTGCAGGAAGATGCCGTTGAGGTAATAGCGCGTCTCCTCGGTCGAGATGGCGAAGCGCGTCTTGTCGATGATCTGGATCAGTTCGCCCACGGGCAGTTCGAAGCTGGTCGGCAGTTCGCCTTCCGCGATCACCGGGAAATCGTCGCGCGGCAGCGTCGGCAGGTTGAAGTTTGACCGCCCGGCCTTGACCTGCATCTTGCCATCGGCGGCGGCGAGGCTGACTTCGGCGCCTTCGGGCAGTTTGCGGGCGATTTCGAACAAGGTGTGCGCCGACACGGTGGTGGTGCCCGGCGTCTCGACCTTGGCCGCGACGGTTTCGACGACTTGCAGGTCGAGATCGGTCGCCATCAGCTTGAGCTGGCCGGTCGCGTCGGCCTCTATCAGCACGTTCGACAGGATGGGAATGGTGTTGCGCCGCTCGACCACGGACTGGACATGGCCGAGGCTTTTGAGAAGCACCGCACGCTCGATCGTCGCTTTCATCTATTCCGTCATCCCTGTGCCTGTCAGGAAAAGTCCCTGAAGAGAAGGGCGGAGCAGGCGCCCCGCGCCCCGAATCCCGTCCCCTCGAAAATGCCAACCTTCCTTAACGAACGCACCGCGCCGCGCAAGCCATGGCTTGCAATGGGACGACAATCGCGCGAACGAGGCGCGATGCGTCGAACGGTCCTGTTTTTCCTGATGCTGGCGGCTCTTCCGGGCGCGGCGATGGCGAGTCCGCGCGACGCGCTGGGCATTTTCGACGGCTGGGGCGCCTTTCGCGAGTCCGCCCAAGGTGCTTCAGCCCCGCGCTGCTTCGCCATCGCCGCGCCCGCCGCGACGATCGGGAGACCCACCGCCAAACCCTATGCCAGCATCGGATATTGGCCGAAATCGCGGATTCGCGGCCAATTCTACGTCCGCCTGTCGAAAGCGCGCAGCGCGCAGCGCGAGCTGCGCCTGACGGTCGGCAGCCGCCGCTTCATCCTGACCGGCAACGGCGTCCACGGCTGGGCGAGCGACGCACGCATGGACGCCGCGATCGTCGCCGCGATGCGGTCCGCCCCCAGCATGAGCGTCGAAAGCAGCACGCCCACGGGCGGCGCCATCGCCGACACCTACCGCCTGCGCGGCGCCGCGACCGCGATCGACGCGGCGGCGTTGGGGTGTGCGAAGCAAGGTTAACATATGCCGGAGGACGTTTTCTCACCCGTACATCATGGCCTTCGCGATGAACAACAAGAAAGAGATGAGCGAGAATAGCACCGCAAGAACCGCCAGAATACGGGCCTTACGACCCTTGACTGGACGTTTGAGACCAAGACGCCATTCGCGTCGTCGCCAGGTAATCACCGCAAAAGTAAGCAGCGGAATGTTCGTGAACATCCACATGAACGGAACCGTGACGGTCCATGACGTCGTGAAGAGGGAAACGATCCCCATGCCTATGAAGAGCACCGGAATAGCCACACAACCAGCCGTCTGGAGGCGAAGTTTCAAATCCTCTTCGGCCCATTTGGCCTCAAGTGCTTGCTGCTCGGTTTCTTCTTCCACCTCCTCACCTTCGTCAGGCGTGTAGAGCCATTCCTCGAAGCGGCTGTCGGCGAGTCGCTTGCGCGCCTTCAGCGGTCCGTCAAACGGCGCGGCAGGTTCGCCGAAATTCGGTGGTTTTTCCAATGCCCGCGCTCCGCCTGATTACAACAAACCCCAAATCAAGCCTTCTCCATCAGGCCGCCCGGTGCAATCCGTCGCTGACCTCCCACCCCCGACAGGCCAGCAGGATCGGCTTCGGCACCTTTTTCTCGCCATTGGAATAATAGGCGATCATCCGGCGCGACACGCCCAGCGCATCGGCAGCCTTCGACAAGGACAAGGCATGGCGCATCCGCCATTCGAGGAAGGCTCGCGCATCGCCATGCCCCGTGGACGAGAGCGTTTCGAGCCACAGCATGTCCGCGCCCAGTTCCGCCCCCGAAGGCCAGCACAGGCTATGCCCCCAATCCCCGACTTCCACCTTGGCGAACTCGGCGGGATCGCGCAGCGCGGCGAATGCCGGATCGTCGAGGATCGCACTCAGATCGACATCGGCTGCCGTCCCGTCGGACCACGACAGATGCAGCGATGACAGCCCGGTCGCGCGCACGGCGGAAATGGTGCGGGTCTTGTCAGTGATGGTCATCCGTTCAACTCCTGCCATGTCTGCATCAGCAAGGCCTGATTGGGCCGTGCCCATAGCAAAGCATCCTTCAGGACTGTCGTCGGCACGGTGCCCACGATCAGGTCGAACGACATGATCGCCACCGAGCAGCGAAAGTCCGGGCCTTCGATGTGGAAATGCGGCACGCCATGATCGCGGACATAAACGGCAATCTTCCAGCGGGAACCGCGATACATCATGACCATGGTCAATGATAGTGCAACTGTTGCACCATTTCAAGTATGCGCGTCGCAGACACCCCACAATTGCGCTTTCCCGCCTTCCCCATTATATGCGCGCGCATCATGCAGATTCCCGGCCATATCGATCCCGTCATCACGGGCACCGTCCCCCTGCGCGGGGGCAATCGTGTCGATCTGGTCGGGCTGACGCGCGACGGCATCCGCGCCGCGCTGGAAGGGGCGGGACTGGACGCCAAGGCGGCGAAGCTGCGCGGCAAGCAGATCTGGCACTGGATCTATCATCGCGGCGTCACCGACTTCGATGCGATGACCGATATCGCCAAGACGATGCGGCCCTGGCTGACCGAGCGTTTCATCGTCGGCCGACCCACGATCGTCACGGCGCAGGTGTCGAACGACGGCACGCGCAAATGGCTGCTCGCCGCGGCGGACGGGCAGGAATATGAAATGGTGTTCATCCCCGACGCCGATCGCGGGACACTGTGCGTCTCCAGTCAGGTCGGCTGCACGCTCAATTGCCGTTTCTGCCACACCGGCACGATGCGCCTCGTCCGCAACCTCGCGGCGGGGGAGATCGTCGGGCAGGTGCTGCTGGCGCGCGACGCGCTGGGCGAATGGCCCAAGGGAACGATGGCAGGCGGCGCAGACGACGAGGATGACGACGCCGGCCATTACACCGCCGACGGCCGGATGCTGACCAACATCGTGATGATGGGCATGGGCGAGCCGCTCTATAATTTCGACGAAGTGAAGAGCGCGCTGAAGATCGTCATGGACGGCGACGGCCTCGCGCTGTCGAAGCGGCGCATCACGCTGTCGACCAGCGGCGTCGTGCCGATGATGGCGCGCGCGGGTGAGGAGATCGGCGTCAATCTCGCCGTGTCGCTGCACGCCGTCAGCAAGGAAGTGCGCGACGAGATCGTGCCGCTCAACCGCAAATATGGCATCGAGGAACTGCTCGCCGCCTGCGCCGCCTATCCGGGCGCGAACAATGCGCGGCGCATCACGTTCGAATATGTGATGCTGAAGGACAAGAACGACAGCGATCGGGACGCGCGCGAACTGGTGCGGCTGATCAAGCAGTACCGGCTGCCCGCGAAGGTCAACCTGATCCCCTTCAACCCGTGGCCCGGCGCGCTTTACGAATGCTCGTCGCCGGAACGCGTGCGGGCGTTCAGCAACATCATCTTCGAAAGCGGCATCAGCGCCCCGATCCGCACCCCGCGCGGGCGCGACATCATGGCCGCCTGCGGCCAGCTGAAGAGCGCGGCGACCAAGCCCAGCCGCGCGGAGCTGGATCGCATCGCGGAAGAGAAGCAGGCGGCGCTGGGGTGATGATCTCCCCTCCCGCATGCGGGAGGGGTTGGGGGTGGGCGCGAGCCGCAGGCTCGCTCCTGCGCTGGCGTCTTGCCCACCCCGCTGCGGCTAAGCCAGCAAGCTGGCAAGCCTCGCTGCCCCTCCCGCTTGCGGGAGGGGAAGAGGCAGTGCTTTCGCCCCCAACCTCCGTGTTGCAAAAACAACACAGTCGGGAAAATCCTTTCATTCTGAACGCCCTGTTCATTGCGGCGACAGCCGCGAAGGCCATCTAAGGCGCACGGATCGCGACCCAAAGGGCGCGGTCCTGTCCAGAGTAAAGGAAAAGAAAATGAAGAAGTTCGCACTTGCCACCGCTCTCCTCTCCGCCGCCGCCATCGCGACGCCCGCCCTCGCCCAGAGCGGCGAAGGCCATGCCGAAGTGCGCGGCGGCTATGTCACCGGCAGCGGATATGACGACGCCACGCTGGGCGTCGCGGCGGGCTATGACATCGACCTCGGCACGGCCTTCGCCGGCGCGGAAATCGCGGGCGACAAGATTCTGGCGGGCGGCGAGGAAGTTATCTTCTCGGCCGGCGGCCGGCTCGGCACCAACATCGGCACGGGCGGCAAACTCTATGCCGCCGGCGGCTACACCTTCGGCTATGTCGACGATCCCTATGCCGGTGTCGGCTATCAGCACAAGCTCGGCAACAGCCTCTATGGCAAGGCCGAATGGCGCCACCAGTTCCTGGGCGGCGGGTTCAAGGACTATGACACCTTCATGGTCGGTCTCGGCTTCGCTTTCTGATCGGTTCGGACAGCGACGAAAAACGGAAAGGGGCGGCCCACGGGTCGCCCCTTTTCTTGTGCGCAGTTCCTCCCCGGAACGGGGAGGGGGACCGTCGAAGACGGTGGAGGGGCCGGGACGGTGCGTCAGGTCGAGAGGTTTCGGCCCCTCCGTCAGCCCTGCGGGCTGCCACCTCCCCGTTCCGGGGAGGAATAAACTTTACCGCCCCTTCCCTTTCCCCTTCAACCGCGCCACGGTGCGCGGATGACGGCATGGGCTTATATCGGCGCGGCATTGGCCGAGATCGCGGGATGCTTCGCTTTCTGGGCGTGGCTGCGGATGGACAAGCCGATCTGGTGGATCGTGCCCGGCATGGCGGCGCTGGCGCTGTTCGCCTGGCTGCTGACTTTGGTCGACGCCGATCATGCCGGGCGCGCCTATGCCGCCTATGGCGGGGTCTATATCGCATCGGCGCTCGTCTGGCTGTGGGCCGTCGAGGGCGCGAAGCCCGACCGCTGGGACCTGATCGGCGCCGCCGTCTGCCTGTGCGGCGCGGCGATCATCCTGTTCGGGCCGCGCGGAAGCCCGGCATGATCCATACCGTCGATGCCCTGCTGACAGGCCGCGCGCGCCGTTTCGGGGCGCGAGGCGAAGCGAGCGCCATCGCCAAGACACCCGTCGCGGGCATGCGCCGCGTCGGCTTCCTCGGCATCGACGGCGACGAACAGGCCGACCTGTCGGTGCACGGCGGTCCCGACAAGGCCGTCCATCATTATCCGCGCGACCATTATCCTTTCTGGAACGAGGAACTGGGCGATCACGCGCTGCTCGGCGCGCCCGGCGCTTTCGGCGAGAATATCTCGACGCGCGGGCTGACGGAGGACGCGGCCTGCCTTGGCGACCGCTATCGGCTGGGCACCGCGCTGGTGGAGATCAGCCAGGGCCGCCAGCCGTGCTGGAAGCTCGGCCATCGTTTCGGCGACGCCCGCGTGCCGGCGACCGTTGTGCGCACGGGCAGGAGCGGCTGGTATTATCGCGTGATCGAGGAAGGCACGGTCGCGGCGGGCGACGGGCTGCGGCTGGTCGAACGGCCCCTGCCCGCATGGACCGTCGCGCGTCTGTTCCGCCTGCTGATCGGCGGCGCGGGCAAGCGTGAACCGGCGGCGCTGCGCGAACTGGCGGGGCTGGACGTGCTGGCGGGAAACTGGCGCAAGCGCGCCGAAAAGCTGCTCGACGCCTGACGCCAGAGCGGCGTGCCTTCAATCTGCATCCCTTCAATTCCGTTCGTGTCGAGCGAAGTCGAGACACCCATCGGTACGGCGCAAGGCCGATGGGTGTCTC
>PHEM01000491.1 GCA_002842935.1 Alphaproteobacteria bacterium HGW-Alphaproteobacteria-13
GTCTCGCTAAGCGACGTAGAAAAGCGGGATCCCGGATCAAGTCCGGGGTGACGATTGTGGTCAGGCGATGGGCGTCAGTGCCGTAATCCCGCCCATATAGGGGACCAGCGCATCGGGAACCGTGACGCTGCCATCGGCCTGCTGGTAATTTTCCAGCACCGCGACCAGCGTGCGCCCGACTGCAAGGCCCGATCCGTTCAGCGTGTGGACGAACGCATTGCCCTTGGCGCCGTCGCGGCGGAAACGCGTGTTCAGGCGCCGCGCCTGGAAATCGCCGCAGTTGGAACAGCTCGAAATCTCGCGATAGGCGTCCTGGCCGGGCAACCAGACCTCCAGATCATAGGTCTTGCGCGCGGCAAAGCCCATGTCGCCGCTGCACAGCAGCATCTTGCGATAGGGCAGCTCCAGCGCTTCGAGAATCCGCTCCGCCGCCCGCGTCTTGCGTTCCAGCTCGGCGTCCGAATCCTCGGGGGACGTGATCGACACCAGCTCGACCTTCCAGAACTGGTGCTGGCGGATATAGCCGCGCGTGTCGCGCCCCGCCGCACCCGCTTCGGACCGGAAACAGGGGGTAAGCGCGGTCATGCGGACCGGCAGCTGGCTTTCCGCCAATATCTCTTCGCGCACGGCGTTGGTCAGGCTCATCTCGGACGTGGAGATCAGCCAGCGGCCGTCGGTGGTCTGGAACAGATCCTCGCGGAACTTGGGAAGCTGCGCGGTGCCGAAGGCAGCCTCGTCGCGGACCATCAGCGGCGTCGCGCATTCCACATAGCCCGGCTCGCCCGTCTGCATGTCGAGCATGAACTGGCCGAGCGCGCGTTCGAGCCGCGCCATCTGCCCCTTCAGAAAAGCGAAGCGCGCGCCCGACATGCGGGCCGCGGTCTCGAAATCGAGACCGAGCGCGGGAGCGAAATCGGCATGTTCGCGCGGGGCGAAGTCGAAGCTGCGCGGCGTGCCCCAGCGCGACACCTCGACATTGGCGCTCTCGTCCTCGCCATCGGGGACGTCGGCGGCGGGGATGTTCGGCAAGGCGGCCAGCCTGTCCTGCAACGCGGCAAGCTGCTCGCGCTCGGCTGCTTCCTGCTGCGGCAGCGATGCCTTGAGCGCGGCGACTTCGGCCTTCAGCGCCTCGGCGCCGTCCTTGTCGCCCTTGGCCATCGCCTGGCCGATCAGCTTCGACGCTTCGTTGCGGCGCGCGAGCGCCGCCTGGATGTCGGTCTGCAAGGCGCGCAGCGCCGCATCGGCGGCGAGGATTTCGGCGGACACAGGGGCGAGACCGCGCCGGGCGAGACCGGCGTCGAACGCTTCGGGATTGTCCCGGATCAGGCGAATATCGTGCATGAGGGCGCTATGGCGGCGGCGTCCGCCGCGCGCAAGCCCCGCGAACCGCCGCGGCGCCGCTTGCCATGGAAAAAGGGCCACCGCGAACGGTGGCCCTTCAGTGTGGTGGGTCGGGTCAAATCCCCCCGCGACCCTCCAGTGGATTTCTAGGCCGCGTCGGCGTCGCTGCGTTCGTTGCGGTTCGCGGCACGGCGGCGCACGACCAGAGCCGCCGCGGCGGCGCCGAACAGCAGAAGCATCGGCGGCGCGGGAACCGGCGTCGGATCGCCCGACGAGCCGCCGCTGCTGCCGCCCGAACTCGACGAGGAGGACGAACTGCTGCTGCTCGACGAAGAGGACGACGACGATGAGCCGTTGCTGCTCGATCCGAAGCTGCTGCTGCCGCCGGTCGCGCCCGAAGATGTCGCGCCCGAAGACGTGCTGCTGCTGCTGCTCGACGAGGACGAGGAAGACGAGGAGGAAGAGGAACTGCCGCCGCGTGACGAACTGCCCCAGCCCGAGCTGCCCTGCGAGGAACTGCCGTGTGACGAGCTGCCCCAGCCGGAGCTGCCGTTGCTGCCCGACGAACCGTTCGAGCCGCCCGACGAAGAA
>PHEM01000492.1 GCA_002842935.1 Alphaproteobacteria bacterium HGW-Alphaproteobacteria-13
GGGTGTAGGAGAGGTATTTGAGGTTGCGGACCGCGGTCTCGAACTTCTCGGTCTCGGTAAGGTCGGGGAACTTCTCCTCTATCCTTTCGGCAAGCTCGAGCTGCTCGTCGAGCGCGGCGATCGCGCGACTGGTTTCGTCTGCGCCGCCGAGGGCTCTCACGCTGCTTTCGACCGCGGGGAGCGCGCGGCGCGGTACGAGCGTCACTTCAAGATCGAGTGCGCGCGCGATCTCGGTCAGGCTCGATAATTTTATGTCGACGCTGCCCTTTTCGATTTTCGAAATATGGCTTTGCGGGATGCCGACGCGCACACCGAGTTCAGCCTGTGTCAGGCCCCGCGCGCGGCGCGCCTTTTTCAAGGTCTCGGCAAGGGTCAAGCCATCGGTCATTATATTCTCAAGCATATAACTTTGGACAGGAATGTGCTTGAATATATAAAATTGGAGCTTTGGTCAACAAATATACGCCAAAGCATATTAATTGGATGACATATATGCTGCAACATATATGATACGGTTTGGCGCTGCGTACCATCCGGCCGCTCCTGTGTCGGGGACGACCGCAGCGTCAGTGCGCCGACATATGGGAGAGCTTTTCTATTTCGCCGAGAATCCGGGGCGCATGCTCGCGCCGGCAAATGAGAAGGTCGGGCATATAGGTGTCGGCATTATTATAGATGAGCTCGCTCCCGTCGATCCGCGAGCAGTGCAGTCCGTGCGCGAGCGCGACGGCGGCAGGCGCGCAGGAATCCCATTCAAACTGTCCCCCGGTATGGAGATAAATGTCCGCCTCCCCCCGGACGATCGCCATTGCCTTGGCGCCGGCCGATCCCATGCCCACGAGTTCGGCGCCGAGAGCGTCGGCCACGGCCACAGCCTCCGCAGCCGGGCGGGTCCGGCTCACCAGCATACGCAGTCGTTCGGGCGTCGGAGGAATGTCGGCAATGCGATCGGTCCGGAGCGTCAATCCCAGTCCAGGGAGCGCAACGGCCCCCGCCGCCGGCCTGCCATCGACAGTCAGGGCGACATGCACGGCCCAGTCGGTTCGCTCTTCGCCATATTCGCGCGTCCCGTCCACAGGGTCGACGATCCAGACGCGCGACTTCCCGAGACGGTCCGGATTGTCGTTTTCCTCTTCGGAAAGCAGCCCGTCGTCGGGACGCAGTTCGCGCAGCGCGTGCACGAGGAACTGATTGGCGGCGGCGTCTCCGGCTTTCCCCAAGGCCTTGAGCGAAATCAGTCCCGCCTCGCGCACCTCGATCAGAAGCCGGCCCGCGGCGTGCGCCAGCCGGGCGGCGAGTTCGGCGTCGTTCAAGCTCATTCGGCGTCTCCCAGCAGGCGGTTGACGATGACCTCGACCGCCTCGGCCGGTGTCATCACGGTGGTATCGATGCGGATCTCCGGATCGAGCGGCGCCTCATAAGGGCTGTCCACTCCGGTGAAATTCTTGAGTTCGCCTGACCGGGCCTTCCGGTAGAGCCCCTTCACGTCGCGGCGCTCGGCCTCCTCGATCGGTGTGTCGATGAAGACCTCGATGAATTCACCCTCCGGCAGCATCTGGCGGACCATCGCCCGTTCCGCGCGAAATGGGCTGATGAACGCCGTGATCACGATAAGGCCCGCGTCGGCCATAAGCCGGGTGACCTCGCCGACCCGCCGGATATTCTCGATCCGGTCGGCCGCCGTGAAGCCCAGATCCTTGTTGAGGCCGTGCCGGACGTTGTCGCCATCGAGAAGGAAGGTGTGGCGGTTCATCCTGTGGAGCCGCCGTTCGACGAGGTTTGCGATCGTGCTCTTGCCCGCGCCCGAGAGCCCTGTGAACCAGAGCACGGCGGGCTTCTGGTTCTTGAGGCCGGCATGCGCTTCGCGCCCGATGTCGATCGCCTGCCAATGGACATTCTGCGCGCGGCGGAGCGAGAAGTGCAGCATCCCGG
>PHEM01000493.1 GCA_002842935.1 Alphaproteobacteria bacterium HGW-Alphaproteobacteria-13
AATGCATAGATCTCCAGCGGCAGACCATGCTCGCTGGGCGCGAGCTGGCGCACAAGCAGCGTCTTGTCATCGGCAATATCAGGCCGTGCCTTGAGATAGGCATGTACATAGGCGCGGAAGGTGCCGATGTTGGTCAACCGCCGGCTGTCGAGCACCTGTTCTCCGGCATGGCCCGCGTTCCAGCGTTCCACTTCCTCCTGCTTGGCCCGGAGATAGTCGCGCAGCAGACTGAAGCGCGAAAGATCGACGAGACTGCCATCATCAAGAAAATGGACGCTGTTCTGGTCGATCATCAGCGAGCGCATGATCCGTCGGCCGCCCGATTCCGACATCCCGCGCCAGTTGCGGAAACTTTCATTAATAAGCCGGTGCGTGGGGATGGTAGTGATGGTCTTGTCGAAATTCTGCACCTTCACCGTGTGCAATGCGATGTCGATGACGTCGCCATCGGCGTTGAGCTGCGGCATCTCGATCCAGTCGCCCAGGCGGATCATGTCATTGGAGCCGATCTGAACCGAGGCGACCAACGAGAGGATCGTGTCCTTGAACACGAGCATGAGCACGGCCGCCATGGCCCCCAGCCCGGAAAGCAACAGCAAGGGCGAGCGGTTCATCAGAGCCGCTATGATGAGAATGGCCGCAGCGCCGTAGATGATCATCTTGCCGATCTGGACATAGCCCTTGATGGGACGATTGGCGGCGTCCGGGCGGCGCTGGTAGATGTCGTTCGCCAGTTCCAGCCCGCCGCACAGGGCAATGGCGATCGTCAGAATGATGAACCCCGCGCACAGGCTTTGGACAAGGGCGATGATGCTAGCCGGAACATGAGGTACCGCGACGATGCCTGTCTGGATCACGAGCGCCGGCACGATATTGGACAGGCGCGCCACGATGGCGCCGATATGATGCGCCCCGATCTGGAAAGGGAAGCGTTCCAGCACGCGCAGGACGATGCGGAGCACGATCCGCTTGGCGATCCAATTGGTCAGCCAGGCGAAGATCAGCAGCACCAGCAAAGCAAGGCCGGTTTGCATCCAGGGCTCCTGCGCCCATCCGCGCGTCAGATAGTCAATGGGATCGGCTGCATCGAAAAAAGCAGGCATCAATATCAAGTCCTTTGGGCGAAGGGATCGTCGTGGAGCGAACAGCCCGCCGTCTCGGGCATGAAACGAAGGGCAGCGAGGCCAACGAGACAGGCGGCCATCATGTAGAAGGCCGGCATCAGTTCGTTGCCAGTCAGGGTGATGAGCGCACTTCCCAGAGCGGGGGCGGTGCCGCCGAAGATGGAAGTGGAGATGTTATAGGCGATGGCAAAGCCGGCGAAACGGACCGAAGTCGGGAACAGTGCAGGGAATGTCGCGGAAATGGTCGCGAGCTGCGGCACGTAAAGCAAACCCAGCAGGATAAAACCGACGATCGCTCCGGCAAAACCCGTCGCCATAAGCATATAGAGCGGTACTACGGCCACCAGCAGTCCGATCAGCGACACTCTCCACATGACGCGCCGCCCGACCCGGTCGGAGAGGCCGCCGGCGAGCGGCACGAACATCATCATGAAGAGCATGCCGATGATCGGCACGATCAGCGCCTCGTCGGGCGAAAGGCCAATACGCCGCTGGAGATAAGTCGGCATGTAGCTAAGCAGCGTGTAGTTCACCACGTTGAGGGCGACGACCAGGCCGCCCACGACCAGCATCGGCTGCCAGTGCCGCCGCATGAGCAGAGCCAGAGGCTGTGTCTCCGCTCGCTTGCCGGCGTGGCCTGCCTCGCGGAAGATCGGCGTATCCTCCATCCGCGAGCGCAGATACATGCCGATGAGGCCCATGGGCGCCGCAATGAGGAACGGGATGCGCCAGCCCCATTCGTGCATCGCCGCATCGCCCAACAGTAGCGAGAAAGCCAACATCAGGAAGGCGCCGAGGGAAAAG
>PHEM01000494.1 GCA_002842935.1 Alphaproteobacteria bacterium HGW-Alphaproteobacteria-13
GAATCGAACCAGACGTCGAGGATGTCGGTGATGCGCTCATAGTCGGCGGCGTCGTAATCGGGACCGAGATACTCCTGCGCGCGCGCGTCGTTCCACGCATCGACGCCCGATTCGCGTACGCCCGCGACGATGCGGTCGTTCACCAGCGGGTCGCTCAGATATTGCCCGGTCTTGCGGTCCACGAAAAGCGTGATCGGCACGCCCCATGCGCGCTGGCGCGACAGCACCCAGTCGGGGCGGGTTTCGACCATCGATCCGATGCGGTTGCGGCCCTTCGCGGGGACGAAGCGCGTTTCGTCGATCGCCCGCATCGCCGCCTGCCGCAGCGTCGGGGCGTCGCACAGCCCTTCCTCGGCGGGGTTGATCGCGCCGCCTTCATTCTCCCAGCGTTTTTCGCTGGGGGTCTTGGGCGAGATGTGGGTCATCACCTTGTCCATCGGCACGAACCATTGCGGCGTGCAGCGATAGATGACCTTCGCCTTCGACCGCCAGCTATGCGGATAGCTGTGCTGGTAATCGGCGCTGGCCGCGAGGAGGGCGCCCGCGTCGCGGAGGTCCGAGCAGATCGGGCCGTCGGGGGCATTGAACTTCGGGTTGATGACGCTGCCCTGACCGCCGAGCCACGCCCAGTCGTCGCGATATTTGCCGTCGTTCGTCACCGCGAATTGCGGTTCGATGCCGTGCGCCTTGCACAGGTCGAAATCATCCTCGCCATGGTCGGGCGCCATGTGGACGAGGCCCGTACCGCTGTCGGTCGTGACGAAATCGCCCGCGAGGAAGGGACGCGGGCGCGCGAAGAAGCCGCCGAGATGGTGCATCGGGTGGCGGGCGATGGTGCCGGTGAGGTCGGCGCCTCTATAGGTTTGAACGACATCCAAGAGGGTCGTCGACCATAGGCGCGCCTTGAACTGTTCCAGCAATTCGCTCGCCACAATCAGGCGCTGTCCGCGCCTGAGCCCAAAAGTCTTGCTAAGGTCGCCCTTCTGGTCGTGTTCCTCCGCGCCGGATGACAACGCTACTTCCACAATGGAATATTCGATGTCCGGCCCATAGGCCAAAGCCTGATTGACCGGGATCGTCCACGGCGTCGTGGTCCAGATCACGGCCTGCGCGCCGACCAGTTCGGGGATCGGGCTTTCGACGATCTCGAACGCCACGTCGATCTGGGTCGAGACGATGTCCTCATATTCGACTTCGGCTTCGGCGAGCGCGGTCTTTTCGACGGGAGACCACATCACCGGCTTGGCGCCGCGATAGAGCATGTTGTTGGCGGCGAATTTGAGGAGTTCGTGGACGATGGTCGCCTCGGCCTCATAATCCATCGTCAGATAGGGATGGTCCCAGTCGCCGCCGATGCCGAGGCGCTTCAATTGTTCGCGCTGCACATCGACCCAATGCTGGGCATAGGCGCGGCATTCGGCGCGGAATTCCTCGACCGGAACCTCGTCCTTGTTGAGCTTTTTCTTGCGGTACTGTTCCTCGACCTTCCACTCGATGGGCAGGCCGTGGCAGTCCCAGCCGGGCACGTACGGCGCGTCCTTGCCCTTCAGCGTCTGGGTGCGGACGACCATGTCCTTGAGGATATGGTTGAGAGCGTGGCCGATATGCATGTCGCCATTGGCATAGGGCGGGCCGTCGTGGAGGATGAACTGGTCGCGGCCCTTGCGGGCTTCGCGGATCTGCCCCTCCAGATCGGTTTCGAGCCATTTGGCGAGAATCAGCGGCTCCTTCTGCGGCAGCCCGGCCTTCATGGGGAAGTCGGTCTTGGGCAGGAAGACGGTGTCGCGATAGTCAGGTGCGCTGTCGGTCATGGTCGGGGCGCTTAGCGCAGTTTTGCGGGGAGGCAAAGGGACCCGTCGCCAACCATTCGTCACCCCGGACTTGATCCGGGGTCCCGCTCAGCAGCGTTGACAAGCGGGACCCCG
>PHEM01000495.1 GCA_002842935.1 Alphaproteobacteria bacterium HGW-Alphaproteobacteria-13
GGATGATGGGCGGACAGCAGCAGCAGGGTGGGCGCTGGCAGATGTCGCTCTATCACACGGTCAAGCTGACCGATAAGGTGCTGATCGGTCCCGGCGTTCCCGAACTCGACCTGCTGAACGGCTCGGCGACGGGCAGCGGCGGCAGCAACCGCCATCTGGTCGAGCTGGACGGCGGCCTGTTCTATAGGGGACTCGGCACGCGGTTCAGCGCCAAATACGACAGCGGCAGCCGCGTGACGGGCGGCAGCGCGGGCGATCTGAAGTTCGGCGATCTCGCGACCTTCAACATCCGCTTCTTCGCCGACTTCAACCAGATGCCGAAAGTGACGGAAAACATGCCCTTCCTGAAGGGATCGCGCCTGCGCCTGTCGATCGACAACCTGTTCGACGCGCAGCGCAAGGTCACGGACGCGAACGGCATCGTCCCGCTCAACTATTATCCCGGCTATATCGACCCGCTGGGCCGCTATGTGGAGCTGGAGTGGCGCAAGTCGTTTTAGGTTTCTGCCGACCCCTCCCGCTCGCGGGAGGGGCAGCGAAACTTGCGAATTTGTTCGCTAGTTGCAGCGGGGTGGGCAATCGGCGGTGCGTTTCAAGGATTCGCGCAGAGGCGCAGAGAGCGCAGAGGATTTGGTTCACGCGGAGACGCGGAGGCGCGGAGATTTGGAGTTTGCCGCGAAGCGGATTTTCTCTCGCGAGCTGTGCGGTACACGCAAAGGCGGAGGAAAGGGCCTGTCGGCCCCGAATCTCCGCGTCTCCGCGTGAATTAAACCCTCAACTGAGCGCCGTCCACACCATCACCGTAACACTCCGTATTTCTAATTCATCACAGAGTTTGCGAAAACGGTCTCTCCACAATTTTCACAGCATTGCCACTGAATATATCGCGGCAAGCAGCAGCTCTAATGACGCCCTTCAGCATACGCGATGATGAACCGGGAGATTCAATATTAACGAAGATACGTCTACCCTTCTCAGAGGGAATAACATAAAGTCCTTCGCTAATATCTAATCCCGACATCATTATCGGCGGAGGGCGGTTTTCTAGATTCTCTCCGCTATCAGGTATAAGATCAATCTTTCCTAACCCTACTCGAGTTTCAGCGATAGCAACGCACAGCGGAAGGTCGCCGCGGTTAAATACATCTAAGATTACATTCTCCGGAATAAGATCGCGATTTCTGGATGACCGAACAGCAAAGTTGGCTTCTTCTTGGCTCGCTTCTTCGGCGCAGCCTGTTATCAGAAGTAGGCATGAAAGAAATGCAGATGACCTTTTCATTAGTCGTCGTCCCTCTGAAAGCCGTAAGCGAATGCTAGATTATCTGCATTCGTGAGAGACGCGTCAGGCCCATAGCGTGCATTTGCATTCCCATATGAAATTCCGGTCGAAATTCCGAATTCCGGTGACAGGTACAAAAACCCCTAAATTCCACCCTGAAAGCACCGTAACGCAACATAGTCCCCCGTCTATCGCGCCCACTTCAATCGATATCGAACAGTCCCGCCAGCTGTTCGACCATCGTCCCGCCCAGTTGTTCCGCGTCCATGATCGTCACGGCGCGGCTATAATAGCGCGTCACGTCGTGGCCGATGCCGATCGCGCACAGCTCGACGGGTGAGCGGGTCTCGATCCATTCGATGACCTGCCGCAGATGCTGGTCCAGATAGGCGCCGTGGTTGACCGACAGCGTGCTGTCGTCGACGGGGGCGCCGTCGGAAATGACCATCAGGATGCGGCGCTCCTCGGGCCTGTTGACGATCCGGCTGTGCGCCCACATCAGCGCCTCGCCGTCGATATTTTCCTTCAGCAGCCCTTCGCGCATCATCAGCCCCAGCGACTTGCGCGCGCGGCGATAGGGTTCGTCGGCTGGCTTGTAGATGATGTGCCTGAGGTCGTTGAGGCGGCCCGGATGCGGCGGGC
>PHEM01000496.1 GCA_002842935.1 Alphaproteobacteria bacterium HGW-Alphaproteobacteria-13
CCCTTTTTCTTTCAACGGCGCGGCTGGCCGTGCGGTTGGAATGAAAAGCCGCTTCGCGGCAAGCGCGGCCTCTTCGCGCCTTCGCGTCTTCGCGTGAAATAAAAAGCGCAGCGCTGGCGGAAAGGGCAGACCATGGATGCTGAAACACGTTCAGCATGACGGAAGCGAGAGAGGTTTAGGCGGAACGCACGGCGCCCTTAAATC
The DNA here is from genome assembly GCA_002842935.1 of Alphaproteobacteria bacterium HGW-Alphaproteobacteria-13. Taxonomy (GTDB): domain Bacteria; phylum Pseudomonadota; class Alphaproteobacteria; order Sphingomonadales; family Sphingomonadaceae; genus Sphingopyxis. Next base: position 205 of record PHEM01000496.1, read on the forward strand.
AGCCCCGCCAGCGGACTCGACGGGTCGGCGTAGCGGCGCAGCCCCATCCGCCCCGCCAGATAGGCATCACGGCCCGCCTCGACCGCCAGTTTCATCGCCCGCGCCATGCGAACGGGGTCCTTCGCCTCCGCGATCGCGGTGTTCATCAGCACGCCGTCGCAGCCCAGTTCCATCGCCACCGCCGCGTCGCTCGCCGTGCCGACGCCCGCGTCGACCAGCACCGGCACCGACGCGCCCTCGACGATCAGGCGGATGGTCACGCGGTTCTGGATGCCCAGCCCCGACCCGATCGGCGCGCCCAGCGGCATCACCGCGACCGCGCCCGCATCCTCCAGCTGCTTCGCCGCGATCGGATCGTCGACGCAATAGACCATCGGCAGGAAGCCTTCCTTGGCCAGCACCTCGGTCGCGGTCAGCGTTTCACGCATATTGGGATAGAGCGTCTTCGCCTCCCCCAGCACCTCCAGCTTGACGAGGTCCCATCCCCCCGCCTCGCGCGCCAGCCGCAAGGTGCGGATCGCGTCGTCGGCGTTGAAGCAGCCCGCCGTGTTGGGCAGATACGTGATCTTTTTCGGGTCGATATAGTCGGTCAGCATCGGCGCGGCCGGGTCCGACACATTGACGCGGCGCACCGCGACCGTGACGATTTCCGCCCCCGACGCCGCGACCGCCGCCGCGTTCTGCTCGAAATCCTTATACTTGCCGGTGCCGACAATCAGCCGCGACGTGAAAGTCCGCCCGGCAACGCTCCATTGGTCAGTCAACAGCCGCCTCCTACGAAATGCACGATTTCCAGCGCGTCGCCCTCGGCGAGCGCGACGTCGGCCAGCGTCGAACGCGGCACGATCTCGCGATTGCGCTCGACCGCGACCTTCTTCACGTCCAGCCCCAGCGCGGCGACCAGATCGGCGATGCTGCCTTCGCGCACCTGCCGCGCCTCGCCGTTGAGAGTCACAGAGATCACCTTGCCGTCCCCGACTTTTCCTTTTGCCGTGCAGCCCATATAGGGGGAGCGACCCTCGCCGCAACCGAAAGCCTTACTCCTTGTCCGATCTCCCCCTCATCTACGTCCTGTCCGGTCCCAACCTCAACCTGCTCGGCACGCGCGAGCCGGAGATTTACGGGCATGACACGCTAGATGCCATCCACGCACGCCTGACCGCACAAGCGGCAGAGCTGGGCGTCGCGGTCGATTGCCGCCAGTCGAACCATGAAGGCGTGCTGATCGACTGGCTGCACGAGGCGCATTTCCGGGGCGCGAAGGCCGTGCTGCTCAACGCCGGGGGCTATACGCACAGCTCGATCGCGCTGCACGACGCGATCAAGTCAATCGCCGTCCCCGTGATCGAGGTGCATCTGTCCGACCCGATGAAGCGCGAGGCTTTTCGCCATTTGAGCTATGTCGGCATGGCCGCCGCCGCGCATTTCGCGGGGCATGGCGCCGACAGCTATACGCTGGCGCTGGACGCCGCCGCCCGTCTCTGACAAGAGGGATTCACAACAAAGAGGGGTCAGGTGCCGGACAGTTCCCACGATCCGGCCCGCAACAACAGGATGGAATCTCATGGGTGACCATAAGGATCATGGCATCAACATCGATCCGGCGTTCGTCCGCGCGCTCGCGGAATTGCTGGACGACACGCAGCTTTCGGAAATCGAGGTCGAGGACGGCGACCGCAAGGTGCGCGTCGCGCGCACGCTGACGGCGGTCGCCGCC
>PHEM01000497.1 GCA_002842935.1 Alphaproteobacteria bacterium HGW-Alphaproteobacteria-13
CGACGATGGCGGGCGTCGTGAAGTCGCAAAGCTCCGGCCGATCGACGACATTGACGAGCAGCCCGCGCGCGCGCAGCGCCTGCGCGGCGGCGCGGGCCTCGGTCTCGTCGGCGAGCGCGACGAAGGCCAACGCCGCGCCTTCCTCCCACGCCGGGACGATACGCCCCCCGGCGCGGGCGATCAGGCGCGCCTTAGCCTCGGCCGCCTCTCCGTCCCCGACCAGCACGACGGGGCGGCCTTCAAGGTTCAGGAAGATGGGGAGTTGGTGCATGGCGAGCGCCTCCGTGCGAGCGGCAAAGCCCTCTCCCCTTCAGGGGAGAGGGTTGGGAGAGGGGGAAGGAAGCGCTACCCTCTCCTCCTCTCAACTACGGCTAGCCGGACAAGCCGGCAAGCCTCCGTGTCTCTCCCCTGAAGGGGAGAGAGCCAGTATCAGTCGATCCAGTCCGGCACGCGCTCCGCCGCCATGATCGTCCCGGCGGCGATGCGGTCGGCGACGACGGCATAGCGTTCGCCGTCCACCAGCACTTCGGGCACCAGGCTGCGACTGTTGTAGGTCGAGGCCATGGTCGCGCCATAGGCGCCCGCCGTGCGGAACACGGCGAGGTCGCCCGCCTTCACCTTGTCGATCACGCGGTCGCGCGCGAAGGTGTCGCCGGTTTCGCAGACCGGCCCGACGATCGACGCCGTCATCTTCTCGCCCGTCGGCTCGACCGCGACGAAATCATGATAAGCATCGTAAAGCGCCGGGCGCGCGAGGTCGTTCATCGCCGCGTCGACGATGACGAAATCATGCGTCGCGCCGGGCTTGACCCACAGCACTTCGGTCAGCAGCACGCCGGTGTTGCCCGCGATGACGCGGCCCGGCTCGAACATCAGCGTGACGTCCCAGTCCTTCGTCACGCGCGCGACCATCGCGCCATAGTCCGCCGGGCTTGGCGGATCATCGTCGGGGCGATAGGGCACGCCCAGCCCGCCGCCCAGATCGACGTGCGTGATGCTGTGTCCCGCCGCGCGCAGGTCGGCGACGAGCCGCCCGACGCGCTCGAACGCCGCTTCGAGCGGGGCAAGGCTGGTCAGCTGGCTGCCGATATGCAGCGCGATGCCGCGCATCTGGAGACCTGGCAGGCCCGCAAGGCGGCCGAAGATGTCCGGCGCGACGTCGATGCCGACACCGAACTTGTTCTCGGCCTTGCCGGTCGAGATCTTGGCGTGCGTCCCGGCATCGACATCGGGATTGACGCGCAGCACGGCCGGCGCCGTCATCTCCTTCGCCAGCGCGATTTCGGCGAGCGCGACGCCTTCGGGTTCATGCTCGATATTGAACTGGCCGATGCCGCGGTCGAGACCCAGCGCCAGCTCGGCGCGCGTCTTGCCGACGCCGGAAAAGACGATGTCCTGCGGCGCCATGCCCGACGCCAGCGCCCGCTCCAGCTCGCCGCCCGACACGACATCGGCGCCATAGCCCTGCCGCGCCAGCACGCGCAGCACGCCCAGATTGGGATTGCACTTGATCGCGAAGGCGATGTGCTTCCTGGGAATATCCTTCAGCGCGTCGCGGAACACCTGCGCATGACGCTCCAGCGTCGCGCGCGAATAGACATAGACGGGGGTGCCGATTTCCTCGGCGATGCGCGGCAGGGGAATGTCCTCGGCATGGAGGATGCCGCCCTGATATTCAAAATAGTCCACAGTCAGATCCTGATTTTTACGCCGTTTGCCCTGACCCCGGATCAAGTCCGGGGGAAGGGCCGTTCTTTCTTTCGACGCCACCAGAAGAAGAACGGTGCTTCGACAAGCTCAGCACAAACGGAAATGGGGTAGTTGCTTGCCTTCAGCCCGGAGGCGGCAAGTCGAAATCGTCGGGTTCGCGTTGCTCGGACCGTTTGAGAAGTTCGTCGCTGCGCGCGGGCCGGGCCTG
>PHEM01000054.1 GCA_002842935.1 Alphaproteobacteria bacterium HGW-Alphaproteobacteria-13
AGCCCCTCCCGCCTGCGGGAGGGGGAGTAAAGACATGAAAATCACAACCGAAACGGGCGAGCGCCACGTGCTCGCCGTCACCGTCGATAACGAGGCGGGGGTGCTCGCGAAGATCACCGGCCTGTTCACGGCGCGCGGCTATAATATCGAAAGCCTGACGGTGGCCGACATCACCGCCGACCATGCGCTGTCGCGGATCACCATCGTCACCTCCGGCCCGCCGCCGATCATCGACCAGATCATCGCGCAGCTCGACCGGCTGGTGCCCGTCCACAAGGTCGTCGACCTGACCGACGCGGGCGCGCATGTCGAGCGCGAGATCGCGCTGGTCAAGGTCGCGGGCACCGGCGACCGGCGGATCGAGGCGCTGCGCATGGCCGACGTGTTCCGCGCCAAGGTGGTCGATACGACACTGGAAAGCTTTATCTTCGAAATCACCGGCAGCAGCGACAAGGTCGACCGCTTCATCGCGCTGATGCGCGAATGCGGCCTGGTCGAAGTCGGCCGCACCGGCGTCGTCGCCATCGCCCGCGGGGCGGAGGCGGCCTGAATTAATTAGTGAGTGACATTTCAACCTTCGTCACCCCGGACTTGATCCGGGGTCCCGCTTTTCAAAGCCGTTCAGCGGGACCCCGGATCAAGTCCGGGGTGACGACAGACAAAAATAGGGAAGAATGACATGCAGGTTTATTACGATCGCGACGCCGACCAGGAACTGATCAAGGGCAAGAAGGTCGCCGTCGTCGGCTATGGCAGCCAGGGCCACGCCCACGCCCAGAACATGCGCGACAGCGGCGTGCGCGAGGTCGCGATCGCGCTGCGCCCCGGCTCGCCGACCGCGAAGAAGGCGGAGGCCGCGGGCTTTCAGGTGATGTCGAACAAGGACGCCGCCGCCTGGGCCGACGTCATCATGATCGCCGCGCCCGACGAGCATCAGGCGAAAATCTATGCCGACGACATCGGCCCGAACATGAAGCCGGGCGCCGCGCTCGCCTTCGCTCACGGCCTGAACGTCCATTTCGGCCTGATCGAGCCGCGCCCCGACATCGACGTCTTCATGGTCGCGCCCAAGGGTCCCGGCCATACCGTGCGCAGCGAATATCAGCGCGGCGGCGGCGTCCCCTGCCTGATCGCGGTCGCGCAGGAAGCGGCGGGCAACACCGGCAACGGCCATGCCAAGGCGCTCGCCCTCTCCTATGCCTCGGCCGTCGGCGGCGGGCGTAGCGGCATCATAGAGACGACGTTCAAGGAAGAGTGCGAAACCGACCTGTTCGGCGAGCAGGCCGTGCTGTGCGGCGGCGTCACCCACTTGATTCAGGCGGGCTTCGAAACGCTGGTCGAGGCGGGCTATGCGCCCGAAATGGCCTATTTCGAATGCCTCCACGAAACCAAGCTGATCGTCGATCTGCTCTATGAAGGCGGCATCGCCAACATGCGCTATTCGATCAGCAACACCGCCGAATATGGCGACATCAAGACCGGCCCGCGCATCATCACCGACGAGACGAAGAAGGAAATGAAGCGCGTCCTCGCCGACATCACCTCGGGCCGCTTCGTCAAGGATTTCGTCCTCGACAACCAGGCCGGCCAGCCCGAACTGAAGGCCAGCCGCAAGGCGGCCGCCGCGCATCAGATCGAACAGGTCGGCACCGAACTGCGCGCGATGATGCCGTGGATCGCCAAGAACAAGCTGGTGGACAAGAGCGTCAATTGACGCGCGCCTGTCTTCTCGTCATTGCGAGGAGCATGGCGACGAAGCCATCCCCGGCCATCGGCCTTGCACGGCATCGAGAACCGAGGATTGCTTCGCTCCGCTCGCAATGACGAATGGAGGAAAGATGGGACACCCCTTCGCCGCCCACCGCGCCGACCTTGCGGCGCTGGCCGCCGACAACCGCCTGCGCGCGCTCAGCCCGCGCGCGGGCGTGGATTTCGCGTCGAACGACTATCTCGGCCTCGCGTCGTCCGGCGCGCTGCGCGACGCGCTGGCGGCGGGCATCGCACAGGGCCTTCCGGCGGGATCGGGCGGCTCGCGCCTGCTGCGCGGCAACCATGCCGAGCATGAAGCGCTCGAAGCCCATGCCGCGCGCCATTACGGCAGCGAGACCGCGCTCTTCTTCCCTTCCGGTTTCATCGCCAACGCCGCGCTGTTCGCGACACTGCCGCAGCGCGGCGACCTGATCGTCCATGACGAACTGATCCACGCCAGCGCGCACGACGGCATGAAGCTGGGCCGCGCCGAACGCGCCGCCGCCGCCCATAATGACGCGCAGGCCTTCGACGACGCGATCGCAAGCTGGCGCCGCGACGGCGGCACGGGTACGCCGTGGATCGCGGTCGAAAGCCTCTATTCGATGGACGGCGACTGCGCGCCGCTGGCGCAGCTCGCCGCCGTCGCCGACCGGCACGAGGGCGTGCTGGTCGTCGACGAAGCCCATGCGACGGGCGTGCACGGACCGGGCGGAACCGGGCTGTCGCACGATCTGGCGGGACGCGCGAACCTGATCACGCTGCACACCTGCGGCAAGGCGCTGGGCTGCGAAGGCGCCTTGCTGTGCGTCCCCGCCGTGCTCCGCGACTTCATCGTCAATCGCGGCCGTCCCTTCATCTTCTCGACCGCGCCGTCGCCGCTGATGGCGTGGCTCGTCCGGCACGCGCTGGAAATCGTCGCGGGCGAGCCGGAGCGGCGGGCGCGCCTCGCCGCGCTTGTCCGCCATGCCGAGGCGCGCCTCGCCGCGCTGGGCCTGCCCGCCAGCGGCAGCCAGATATTGCCGGTCGTCATCGGCGACAACGCCCGGACGATGCGGATCGCCGGGTCGTTGCAGGACGCAGGCTTCGACGTGCGCGGCATCCGCCCGCCGACCGTCCCGCAAGGCACCGCGCGGCTGCGCATCGCCGTGACGCTGAACGCCGACGAACAGGCCATCGACGCGATGACGGACGCGCTCGCCGCCGCCATGGCCGCCGCGTGACGCGCTTCGTCGTCACGGGCACCGACACGGGCATCGGCAAGACGGTCTTCGCCGCCGCGCTCGCGGGCGCGATGGGCGCGCCTTACTGGAAGCCGATCCAGTCGGGACTGGAGGACGAGACCGACAGCGAAGCCGTCGCGCGGCTGGCGGGCGTTCCCGTGCACCCTGAGGCATATCGCCTCGTCACGCCCGCATCGCCGCACCGCGCGGCAGAGATCGACGGCGTGACGATCGCGGCCGACGCGCTGACGCCGCCGGACGGCGATGTCGTCATCGAGGGCGCGGGCGGCGTGCTGGTGCCGGTCACGCGCGACAGCCTCTATGCCGACCTGTTCGCGCGCTGGGGGATTCCGGTGATCGTCTGCGCACGCACGATGCTCGGCACGATCAACCACAGCCTGCTGACGATCGAGGCGCTGCGCGCGCGCGGCGTGCCGATTCACGGCATCGCCTTTCTGGGCGACGCCCAGCCCGACAGCGAGGCGACCGTCGCCAGCATCGGCGGCGTGCGGCGACTGGGGCGCCTGCCGACGATCGACCCGCTCACACCCGACGCGCTGGCGGCGGCGTTCGCGGCGCATTTTGATGTCGCCCAGTTCCAATGAACCAAGCCCGATTTTCCGGAGAAGCAATCCCATGATAGCTCGTCACCCTGAACTTGTTTCAGAGCCTGCCCCGGCCTTGATCCGGGGGTCCATGGTCCGCCCTTTCCACTAGCGCGGCGCTGAAGGAGAGCGCAGGCCATGGATGCTGAAACAAGTTCAGCATGACGAGATAGACAAGAGAGGCCCGCCGACATGTCCCCCATCTGGCACCCCTTCACGCAGCACGGGCTGAACGAGCCGATCCCGCTGATCGACCGCGCCGAGGGCGCCTGCCTCTATGATGCAGAGGGCAATCGCTGGATCGACGCCATCTCCAGCTGGTGGGTGACGACGCACGGCCATGCGCATCCGCGCATCATGGCCGCGATCCGCGCGCAGACCGAAAAGCTGGACCAGCTGATCTTCGCGGGCTGGACGCACGAACCCGCCGAAAGCCTCGCGGCGGAGCTGGTGCGCATCACGCCCGATCCGCTGACGCGCGTCTTCTTTTCCGATTCGGGGTCGACCAGCGTCGAAGTCGCGCTGAAGATGGCGCTCGGCTATTGGGCGAATATCGGCGAGGCGCGCGAGCGCATCCTCGTCCTGGAGCACAGCTATCACGGCGACACGATCGGCGCGATGTCGGTCGGGGAACGCGGCGTGTTCAACCGCCCCTATGCGCCGCTGCTGTTCGATGTCAGCACCATCCCCTTCCCCGCCGAAGGCCGCGAGCAACAGACGCTCGACGCGCTGGAGAGCGCCTGCGCGGACAAGCCCGCCGCCTTCATCGTCGAGCCGCTGATCCTCGGCGCGGGCGGAATGCTGATCTATCCGGCGTGGGTGCTGGCGGAGATGCGGGCGATCTGCGCGCGCCACGGCGTGCTGTTCATCGCCGACGAAGTGATGACCGGCTGGGGCCGCACCGGCACGCGCTTCGCCTGCGATCAGGCAGGCATCATCCCCGATATCCTCTGCCTGTCGAAGGGGCTGACCGGCGGCGCCGTGCCGCTGGCCGTGACCTTGTGCGCGGAGCCGATCTTCGCCGCGCACTGGTCGGCCGACCGCAGCCGCACCTTCTATCATTCGTCGAGCTATACCGCGAACCCCATCGCCTGCGCGGCCGCCGTCGCCAATCTCGCCATCTGGCGCGACGAGCCGGTGCAGGACCGCATCGACGCGCTCGCCGCCGCGCAGGAGGCGCATCTGGCGATGCTGACGTCCGACCCGCGCGTCGCCGATCCGCGCCGCCTGGGCACCATCGCCGCCTTCGACCTGGTGGCGCGCGACGGCGGCTATCTCTCCGCGCTCGCGCCGCACCTGATCGCCTTCTATCGCGAGCGCGGGGTGCTGCTGCGTCCGCTCGGCAATAGCGTCTATGTGATGCCGCCCTATTGCATCACGCCCGCCGAACTGGCGCAAGTCTGGAACGCGATCGGGACCTCGGTCGAGGCGGCGGCCTGACGGGTCCGAATCCCCGTCGATCAAGGACTTGTGATGACGGTCAAAGCTGATAAGCCATAGGTCTCGCCGCGAAGGACGGTTCGCGGCAACCGATGGACAGGGGAAAGACCATGGACTGGATGCTCATGCCGTACAAGCGCTACGCCGATTTCAGCGGCCGGTCGCAGCGCATGGAATATTGGATGTTCTCGCTGTTCATGTTCCTCGTCATCATCGCGCTGGTCATCGTCGCGGCGGTGCTCGGCGGTCTGGGCGATTCGGGGGGAAGCCCCTCGATGCTCTTCATCATTCCGTTCATTCTCTTCGTGCTCGTGTCGATCGTTCCATCGATCGCAGTGACGGTGCGGCGCCTGCACGATCAGGACAAGTCGGGCTGGTTCTATCTGCTCAGCTTCATTCCCTATGTCGGCGGTATCATCATCTTCGTCCTCATGTGCATCGACGGCACGCGCGGACCCAACCGCTTCGGTCCCGATCCCAAGGGCGGCTCCGGCGACATCTTCGGCTGACGCCGCCCCGCGCCTTTGCGCGAGCAAAGGGTGCGCGCACGCGGCGCAGGGGATGCAAGGGGAAGGCAGGCCGTGCGCTGGATACTCATGCCCTACAAACGCTACGCCGATTTCAGCGGCCGGTCGCAGCGCATGGAATATTGGCTGTTCTCGCTGTTCTTCTGGGGCGTCATCATCGCGATTATGGCGCTCGCGGAGCTATCCGGCGCGCTGGGCGAAAGCGAAGAGCCGCCGTCGCTGCCGTTCGTCATCCCGCTCGCCCTTTTCATTCTCGCGTCGTTCATTCCTTCGGTCGCGGTGACGGTGCGCCGTCTGCACGATCAGGACAAGTCGGGCTGGTTCTACCTGCTCAGCTTCATCCCCTATGTCGGCGGCATCATCCTCTTCGTCCTCATGTGCATCGGCGGCACGCGCGGACCCAACCGCTACGGTCCCGATCCCAGGGGCGAAGCCGGCGACATCTTCGGCTGACGCCGCCTCTTTTCGGCTTTCGCGCCGCGCGAAGGTTCGGCTCCGGTTCATCTCCGCCGCGCCATGCTGCATGAGCATGACCGGCGCGTGGAGATGAGATGAGCGGATCGACAGGCTTTTTGCTGCCGCTGGCGCTGCTGGCCGCCCCCGCCCTGTCCGGGCAGGACGACAGCCTGGCGCAATCGGGGCAACCGCCGCAGCGGACGTCGGTCCTCTACACCTATGGCGACGAACCCTGCCCGGAGGCCCAGGGCGACGAGATCGTCGTCTGCGCGCAGCAGCCCGAATCCGAACGCTACCGCGTACCCAAGGAACTGCGCGAGGAGTTGAAGGATGACGCCCCGACCGGCGGCGGAAGCTGGGCGTCGGCGGTCGAAGGTTATGACGATATCGCGCGCGCCGCGCGGCCCGACAGCTGCTCCCCGGTCGGGTCCTACGGCTTTACCGGCTGCGCGGCGCTGGCGCTGCGCCAATGGTTCGAGGCGCGCCGCGCGCCGGGCAATTGACGCGCCCCCGCGCCTTGCCTTAACCTGACGCCCCCCCTCCCCCTTTTTCCCCAAGCAGGAGCATCGCCATGCGCTTCGCCATCCCCCTCGCCGCCCTGGGCCTGGCCATCGCCGTTCCCGTCGTCATCGCCCAGTCGCCGTCCGGCGTGCCCGGCGCGCCCGACAAGACGCGCGTCGCGGCGGGCAGCTATGCCGCCGACCCCGCGCACACGCTGGTCGTGTGGGAAGTCGACCATTTCGGCTTCAGCAAATATACCGGCATCTTCGGCAATGTGACGGGCACGCTGGTCATCGACCCAGCCAATCCCGCCGCCGCCAAAGTCGATGTGACCATTCCCGTGTCGCAGGTCACGACCGCCAGCAGCGGCCTGTCGAGCCATCTGCTGCGCCCCGGAAAGGACGGCGGCAAGCCCGATTTCTTTGGTCCCTCCCCCGCCGACGCCCGGTTCGTATCGACGCGCGTCGTGCTGGACGACGACGGCGACGAGGCGAAAGTGACAGGCAATCTGACGCTGAACGGCGTGACGCGGCTCGTGACGCTCGACGTCGATTTCCACGGCGCGGGCACCAATCCCGGCAACCAGAAGGCGACCGTCGGCTTCGAGGCGGAGACGAAGATCCGCCGCAGCGACTTCGGCATCCTCTATGGCATTCCGCTGGTCAGCGACGAAGTGGAACTGACGATCCACGCGGCGTTCGAAAAGCAATAGGGATAATCCGCCTTTCTCTCGTCCGTTTGCCCTGAGCTTGTCGAAGGGCCGTTCTTTCTTTTGACGCCGCAAGAGGAAGAACGGTGCTTCGACAAGCTCAGCACGAACGGAAGAGGGGCTTGCTCAGATTTAACACACGCCCATCCAATCATCATCGGCGGCGCGACATTTTTCCGCGCCGCCCTCTTGCCAAGCCCGCGATTTTCCACCATGTGCCCATCTATGCACAGGCACGGCCTACCTCTTCTGCGACTTACACGCCCTTGGGCGTGACCTTCGGCCTGCGCTGAACGGCGCCGGGCCACGCGCCCAAGGGACCGACCGAACCAAGCCGATCCACTTTTTGCAGAAGAAGCCACAATCATGACCATGCTCCGCGACCCCTCGGTCAAATACCGCCCCTTTCCGCAGGTTCCGTTGGAAAACCGCCAATGGCCGGGCCGCACCATCACGCACGCGCCGATCTGGCTCTCGACCGACCTGCGCGACGGCAATCAGGCGCTGATCGACCCGATGGACGCCGAAAAGAAGACGCGCTTCTTCGACCTGCTCGTCAAATGCGGGCTGAAGGAGATCGAGGTCGGCTTCCCCGCCTCCGGCGCGACCGACTTCGACTATATCCAGGGTCTCGTCCGCTCGGGCCGCATCCCCGACGATGTGACGGTGCAGGTGCTGACGCAGGCCCGCGAAGACCTGATCCGCACCAGCTTCGACAGTCTGGAAGGCGCGCGCACCGCGATCGTCCACCTCTATAACGCCGTCTCGCCCGCGTGGCGCCGCATCGTCTTCGGCATGGAGATGCCCGAGATCAAGCAGATCGCCATCGACGGCGCGAAGCAGCTGCGCGACAATGCCGCGCGCCTGCCCGGCACCGACTGGCGTTTCGAATACAGCCCCGAAACCTTCTCGACCGCCGAGATCGATTTCAGCATCGAATGCTGCGCCGCCGTGATGGACATCCTCCAGCCGACGGCCGAAAAACCGATCATCCTCAACCTGCCCGCGACGGTCGAGGCGGCGACGCCGAACATCTATGCCGACCAGATCGAATATTTCTGCAAGCATCTGCCGAACCGCGACCGCGCGCTGATCAGCCTGCACACGCACAACGATCGCGGCACGGGCGTCGCGGCGGCGGAGCTGGGCCTGCTCGCGGGCGCCGACCGCGTCGAGGGCTGCCTGTTCGGCAACGGCGAGCGCACGGGCAACACCTGTCTCGTCACCATCGCGCTCAACATGTACACGCAGGGCGTCGATCCCGAACTGGACTTCTCCGACATCGACCAGGTGATCCAGACGGTCGAATATTGCAACAACCTGCCCGTCCACCCGCGCCATCCCTATGGCGGAGAGCTGGTCTACACCGCCTTTTCGGGCAGCCATCAGGACGCGATCAAGAAGGGCTTCGCCGCGCGCGAGCGCCAGAATGACGAAAAATGGGAAGTCCCCTATCTGCCCATCGACCCCGCCGATCTGGGCCGCAGCTATGAAGCGGTGATCCGCGTCAACAGCCAGTCGGGCAAGGGCGGCGTCGCCTGGGTGCTGGAACAGGACAAGGGACTGAAGCTGCCCAAGCGGATGCAGGCGAATTTCAGCCTCGTCGTCCAGTCGCTCGCCGACGAAACCAGCCGCGAGCTGGGCGCGGAAGACATCTGGGGCGCGTTCGAAAACGCCTATCTGGCCGAGGACGGCAAGCGCTTCCAGCTCGTCGACTGGTCGGAAAGCCATGCGGGCGCGGACCGCATCTTCGCGGGCAAGCTGACCATCGACGGCGGCGCGCGCAGCGTCAGCGGGCGTGGCAACGGCCTGATGTCGAGCGTGGTCGCCGCGCTCGCCGAAGCGGGCGGCCCGGCGCTCGACATCATCGATTACAGCGAACATGCGATCGGCCACGGCAGCGACGCGCAGGCGGCTGCCTATGTCGAATGCCGCACGGCGGACGGCAAGAGCCTGTTCGGCTGCGGTCTCGACACCGACGTCGCGACAGCGAGCGTGCGGGCGATCCTCAGCGCCGCGAACGGGGCCTGACCCTCTTCCTCCCCTCCCGCAGGCGGGAGGGGCAGCGAGACTTGGGCGCTTGCGCCCTAGTCGCAGCGGGGTGGGCAACAGCAACGCCGCCGGTCCTCCCCCAACCCCTCCCGCAAGCGGGAGGGGCGTTCATCCGCTCCCCCCCTTGCGCGACCTTCCGTTTACGTTAAGGTAAGCCTCAAACTGCAACGGAGAGTGTTCATGGCCCTTCCCCCGATCTTCGACCGCCTGCGCCTGCCCGTCATCGGCTCGCCGCTGTTCATCGTGTCGGGACCGGACCTCGTCATCGCGCAGTGCAAGGCCGGGATCGTCGGCAGCTTTCCCGCGCTCAACGCCCGGCCGCAGCCGCTGCTCGACGAATGGCTGCACCGCATCACCGAGGAACTGGCGGCGTGGGACCGCGCCCATCCCGACACGCCCGCCGCGCCGTTCGCGGTCAACCAGATCGTCCATCGCTCCAACGACCGGCTGGAGCAGGACCTCGCGACCTGCGAGAAATGGAAAGTGCCAATCACCATCACCTCGCTCGGCGCGCGCGAGGAGCTGAACCAGGCCGTCCACGGCTGGGGCGGCATCACGCTGCACGACGTGATCGACGACCGCTTCGCGCGCAAGGCGGTGGAAAAGGGCGCCGACGGGCTGATCCCCGTCGCGGCGGGCGCGGGCGGCCATGCGGGCACGCAGTCGCCCTTCGCGCTGGTGCAGGAAATCCGCGAATGGTTCGACGGTCCGGTCGCGCTGTCGGGCGCCATCGCCCACGGCCGATCGATCCTCGCCGCGCAGGCGTGCGGCGCCGACCTCGCCTATATCGGCAGCGCCTTCATCGCCTGTTCGGAAGCCAATGCCGACGCGGGATACAAGCAGGGCATCGTCGAGGGACGCGCCGCCGACATCGTCTATTCCAACCTGTTCACGGGCGTGCACGGCAATTATTTGCGCGGCTCGATCGTCGCGGCGGGGATGGACCCCGACAATCTGCCCGAAGGCGATTTGAAGACGATGAACTTCGGATCGGGCGGCAACACCAAGGTCAAGGCGTGGAAGGACATCTGGGGATCGGGACAAGGCATCGCCTCTGTCCGCAAGACCGAGCCTGTCGCCGATTTCGTCGCCCGACTGACGGAGCAATATCGCGATGCCTGGCGGGAATTGCAGGCGAGGGTTATCGGGTGACTCCCACACCCGTTTGCCCTGAGGAGGGGCTGAGCCTGTCGAAGCCCCGTCTCGAAGGGCCATGCGCTGCGCTTGGTCCTTCGAGACGCCATTTCGACAGGCTCAATGGCTCCTCAGGACAAACGGAAGAACGGAACAGGACACCCTAAATCGCCACCTGGCTCCCCAGTTCCACGACGCGATTGGTCGGCAGGCGGAAATATTCCATCGCGCTTTCCGAATTGCGCAGCATCCATGCGAACAGCTTTTCGCGCCAGATCGGCATCCCCGGCTTGTTCGAGGCGATCAGCGTCTGGCGCGACAGGAAGAAGCTGGTCTCGATCATCCGGAACTCGCCGCCGCAGGCCGTGGCGCGCTTCAGCGCCTCCGGCACATCGACGGGCTGCATGAAGCCGTAATGCAGCACCAGCCGGTGGAATCCCTGCCCCAGATCCTCCAGCGCGCACAGCTTCGCCTCCTCGACATAAGGGACGTCGGCGATCTTGATCGTCAGCAGGATGATGCGTTCGTGCAGCACCTTGTTGTGCTTGAGGTTGTGGAGCAGCGCGTGCGGCACGCCGTCCGAACTCGACGTCATGAACACGGCGGTTCCGGGCACGCGCGTCGCGCTGCTGGCCGCCGACTGGACGAAGATCGGGATCGGCATCGCGCCTTCGGCCATGGTCTGCTGCATCAACTTGCGCCCGCGCGACCATGTGGTCAGCATGGTGAAGATGATCAGCCCGATCGCCAGCGGCACCCAGCCGCCGTCGGGCACCTTGATCAGATTGGCGCTGAAATAGGCGATGTCGACGATGAAGAACACCGCCAGCACGGGCAGCGCCTTCCACGCGGGCCACTTCCACAGAGTGAACAGCACGACCGACAGCAGGCAGGTGTCGATGAACATCGCCCCCGTCACCGCGATGCCATAGGCGGCGGCGAGGTTACTCGACGATCCGAAGAACAGGACGAGGATGATGACCATCGTCATCAGGAACCAGTTGACCATCGGGATATAGATCTGCCCCGCCGCCGACGCGCTGGTGTGATCGACGCGCAGGCGCGGCATGAAGCCGAGCTGGATCGCCTGCTGCGTCAGCGAAAAGGCGCCGGAGATCACGGCCTGGCTGGCGATGACCGTCGCCAGCATCGCCAGCACGACGATCGGGATGCGCCAGCCTTCGGGCACCATCAGGAAGAAGGGATCGGTGATCAGCTGCTGCGTCGGTCCCATCTCGGCGGCGAGGATCATCGCCCCCTGCCCCATATAGTTGAGCATCAGCGCCGGCAGCACGAAGCACAGCCAGCTGACCCCGATCGGCCCGCGCCCGAAATGCCCCATGTCGGCGTACAGCGCCTCTGCCCCCGTCACCGCCAGCACGACCGAGCCGAGCGCGATGAAGGCCGTGAAACCGTCGGTGATGAAAAAGCGCAGCGCGTTCAGCGGATTGAGCGTTTCGAGGATGATGCCCGGATGATCGACGACATGGATCAGCCCCAACACCGCCAGCGTCAGGAAATAGACGAGCATCACCGGCCCGAACATCGCCCCGACGCGCGCGGTGCCGCGCGACTGGATCGCGAACAGGCCGATCAGGATGACGAGCGCGATCGGCACGATATAGGGCTGGAATCCTTCGTGGACATAGCTCAGCCCCTCGGTCGCCGACAGCACCGACATGGCGGGCGTGATCATGCTGTCGCCATAGAAAAGCGCCGTCGCGAACACACCCAGCAGCACGATCGGCCACGACCAGCGCTTGCCCGAGGATTCGCGGCTGATCAGCGCCAAGAGCGCGAGGCTGCCGCCCTCGCCCTTGTTGTCGGCCTTCATGATCGTCATCACATATTGAAAGGTGACGACCAGCATCATCGACCAGAAGACGAGGCTCAGCACACCATAGATATGCAGTTGGTCGGCCGCGATCGAATGCGGCCCGGCGAAAGTCTGGCGGAAGGCATAAAGCGGGCTGGTGCCGATATCGCCGAACACGACGCCGATGGCGCCGAACGCCAGCTTGGCCATCCCGTCGCGGCGATGCCCGTCAGGGGATGCGCCGTCCTGGCCCGCGGAACCGGCCGATCCCAAGTGCGACTCAGCAGTCATCAGCCCGGCTTAGAGCAAGCGGTGCGATTGGAATAGCATACAAATCAGGGAGCCGGGGTGCGATCCGCGTCCGGCGGCGGCGCGCCCATCGCGACGCGAAGCTGGGCGAGCCGCATCTCCAGGTCCGCGCGCCACGGCGCGTCGGCGGGCGAGCGGGCGAGCAATTCGCTCCACACCGCGTCCGCGCCCCGATAATCGCCGCTCTGCGCCAGCGCCAGCCCCGCGAAAAAGGTCGGTGCGGGATGCGTCGAGTCGCGCTTCGCCGCCTCGTCGAAGGCCAGCGCCGAGGCGGGCGACATCACGCCGCCGCCATGCGCGACCAGCGCGTTGCCCAGACCGACCCACAGGTCGACATTGTCGGGATGTTTCTCCAGCCCCTTTTCCAGCGTCCGCGCCGCCAGTTCGGTCTTGCCGGTGCGCGCGAAGCCGTCCGACATGCCGAGCCACTGCGCGGCGGGACCGAAGCGTTCGGCCATCCCCTGCCGCTGGTCGGTGATCGCCTCGCCAAAGCCTTCCGGTTCGCCCGGCTTCGCGACGGGCTTGCCGGGCAGCGACGGGCTGCCTTGCAGCGCATAGCCCGCCAGCCCCAGCATCAACGCGGCCCCCGCCAGCGGGCGCGCGGCGCGGGGCAGCCTGCCCAGCCAGATCATGCCGCCCACCGTCAGCGCGGCGGCGACCGCGATCCACAGCCAGGTCATGACGCGCCGCCCTCTTCATCGCCGCCGCCGCGCCGGAAACGTCCGAAGGCGAACCAGCCGCCGATCGAGCCATGCGCGGATCGCGTCGGGGCTTTCGCCCGCCGCGATCTTGGCGCGAACCTCGTGCCGCATGTCGCCCGCCAGCGGCGCGTCGCTGTCGGCGATCGACTGGCCCTGACAGACGAGACAGCGCAGCGTGTCCATCAGCGCCTTCGCCTGCGCCTCCTTCGCGGGATCGTTCAACTGCTGATAGGCATAGGGCGCGGGCGGCAAGCGGTCCTGCGCGGCGGCGGGGGTGAATGCGAACAGGACCGCGACCAAAAAACCGCCGTACCCCTGCGCAGGCAGGGGTCCATCTCCAGAAGGCGCGTCACGAAACGACCGGCGGCTCCGAACCGCAACGGCAGGAGATGGGCCCCTGCCTGCGCAGGGGCACGAAGCTTTGTGCCCGCCCCCCTCACTTCATCGCCTCCAGCTTGGCGACGATCTCCGGCACATGCTCGGCCAGGATCACGCCCTGGATCTGTTCGCGGATGATGCCCTTGCCGTCGATCAGGAAGGTTTCGGGGACGCCCGACGATCCCAGCGCGATCTGGACGCTGCTTTGCATGTCGGACCCGATGCGGTCGAAGGGGTTGCCATATTCGGCAAGGAAGGCCGCGACATCCTCCGGCCGGTCGCGGATCGCGATGCCGTCGATCGGCACGCCCGCATGTTTCAGCGCCTCCAGCTGCGGCGCCTCGGCGCGGCACGGGATGCACCAGCTCGCGAAGACATTGACCAGCCGGGGCCGCCCATCGGCAAGCTGGCTGCTCTTCAGTCCCTCGACGCCCGGCGTCGCGGGGGGCAGGTCGAACAAAGGCATCGGCTTGTTTATCCACTGCGACTGGATCAGCGTCTCGCCCGGCGTCGTCAGCCGATAGAGAAAGCCGCCGAACAGCAGCGCCATGATCGCGAGCGGAACGAACAGGGTCCAGCGGGTCTTCATGATGCGAAACGCTCCTGTGCCTTGCGGGCGCGGCGCGCGCGCCAGATCGCCAGGAACTGCGCGCGGCCCAGCATCGACAGCGCCGCGCCCAGCGCGATCAGCCCGCCGCCCAGCCATATCCACCACACCAGCGGCTTCCACCACAGCCGCAATTGATAGCGGTCGGGCGCGCCGTCCTCACCCGGCACCGGCTGCCCCAGCACGGCATAAAGCTGCCCACCCGGCCGCGTCAGCAGCGCCGCTTCGTTGGTTTCGGTCGGCGTCGTCCCCATCAGGCCGGGGAACATGCGCGATTCAGGCTTCAGCGTGAAGGACGCGCCGCCCGGCGTCACCGCGACCAGCGTGCCCTCGATCGCGGTATAATTGGGTCCCGCGACCGGCCTGACCCCGACGAATTTCACCGAGAAATCGGCGATCTTCACGACGTCGCCGGGCGCGGCGGCGACCAGCCTTTCCTTGATGAAGGCGGTTTCGGCGCCCATCCCGGCCAGCGTCACCGCGACGCCGAAATGCGCGATCACCATCCCCCATGTCGGCAGCGGCGTGCGGCGCAGGTTGCGGCCCCACAGCGGCGCGAGGCTGGCGACCGCGACCACGGCGGCGACCGTCATGCCGAGCAGCGGCAGGATGCCGACCTTGCCCCCGAACAGCACCAGCCCGAACAGCACCGCCGCCCCGGCGAGGATCGCGGGCGGCAGGCGCGACCACAGCTTTTTCCCGTCATCCTTGCGCCACGCCAGCAGCGGACCCGCGACCATGACCAGGCACAGGATCAGCGCCAGCGGTCCCGCGACGCGGTTGTAATAGGGCGGCCCGACCGAAATCTTCTCCCCCATCGCTTCCGCGACGATCGGGTAAAGCGTTCCGAGCAGCACCAGCGCGAGGATCGTCGTCAGCAGCAGGTTGTTGATGACCAGCGAACCCTCACGGCTCAGCAGCGCGAATTTCTTTCCTTCCGCCACCGCCCCCGCGCGCAAGGCGAACAGGGTCAGCGCGCCGCCGATATAGACGGCCATCAGGACCAGCAGGAAGGTCCCGCGCTCCGGATCGACGGCAAAGCTGTGGACGCTCGTCAACAGCCCCGAGCGGACGATGAAGGTGCCGACCATCGACATCGAAAAGCCGATCACGGCCAGCATCACCGTCCAGGCGCGTAGCGCGTTGCGCGTCGCCGTGACCGCGACCGAATGGAGCAAAGCCGCCCCCGCGAGCCACGGCACCAGCGACACATTCTCGACCGGGTCCCAGAACCACCAGCCGCCCCAACCCAGCTCGTAATAGGCCCAGTAACTGCCCGCCGTGATGCCCAGCGTCAGGAAGATCCAGCTTCCCAGCACCCACGGCCGCATCGCGCGGGCGAAGGCCGGGCCGATCTCACGCGTGATCAGCGCGCCCACGGCAAAGCTGAACGCGACCGACAGGCCGACATAACCGACGTAGAGCGTCGGCGGGTGAAAGGCGAGACCGGGGTCCTGAAGCAGCGGGTTCAGCCCCTGCCCGTCCGGCGGCGCCACGGGCAGGCGCTTGAACGGATTGGACGAAAACAGCAGGAAAGCGAAGAAGCCAAGGCTGAGCGCCGCCTGCGCCGCGAGCGTCGCGACCAGCGTATCCTCGCGCAGCCGTTTTTCGAACAGCGCGATCAGCGCGCCCGACACGCCCAGGATCGTCAGCCACAACAGCATCGATCCTTCGTGATTGCCCCATGCGCCCGCGACCTTGAACAGCATCGGCTTCAGGCTGCTGCTGTTGCGCGCGACCAGCTCGACCGACATGTCGGAACGGACGAACAGCGCGATCAGCAACGCAAAGGCGGCCGCCGTCAGCACGCCCTGCGCGACGCTGGCGGGGCGCACCAGCGCCGCCAGTTCCGCTTGCCGCCCGCGCAGATACAGCGCACCGGCGACCAGCGACAGGCAGGCGAGCGCCGCCGCCATCCAGAGCAGGGCAAGGCCGAGTTCAGCGATCATGACGCCACGTCGTCCCCGCGCAGGCGGGGACCGCTGTCGGCCTTGCCCGGCCGCGCTGCGTAA
>PHEM01000055.1:0-13242 GCA_002842935.1 Alphaproteobacteria bacterium HGW-Alphaproteobacteria-13
CGCGCTCGATCGTCTCGCACGAGCCATCGATGCAATAGACGTCGCCGTCGCAGATGAACTGGCTGGTATCGGCAGGCTGGTCCGGGACAGGGCAGTCGTAGACCCGCTCCCAGGTCCGACAGGGCTCACCCGAAAGGCAGTCCTCACGCACCAGCGAGCAGCCGGGCGTGCTTTCCAGCGTCTGGCAGTCCTGGGCTTCGGTAAATTGGGCGCAGGTATAGCTGCGCGACCACGCCCAGCACGGCTGGGTGACCGCGATGCCATCGACGATCCGGGTGACAGGATCGCTGTCGGTGCAGGTTTCGGTGTCCTGCTGGCATGAATTGTCCGCGGCAAGGCCCGCGCACTGGCTTTCATCGCGGCTCGTCGTGACGACATTTTCGCCGGTCACGCTGTAGGGCGTCGCGCCATCGACCGGCGCGGTGCAGCTTACGAGATCGACGCGCAGGTCGCCCGAGTTGCAGCCCCAGTAGATACCGAGATAGGAATCGCACAGATTGATCGGATAGGACTGCGTGACCGTGCACTGCGGCGCCGGGTAGCGATTGCAATTGTAGATCGAAGCCGGATCGACGCCGCTCCCGCCGACGCAGTAGTAGCCATAAACCTGCCGCTGCTCGATCGTGGCATTCAGCGTCACCGGGCAGGTTCTGGTTTCCTGGGTCGCGGTAAAGCCGACGTTGCAGGTCGCCATGTAGCGCGCTGCCGTGCCGGTTCCCGGAGGCAGGGGGACGCAGCGACCCTGGCTCCCGCTAATGCTCATGCCGCTCGTGTAGGAGAGCGGATCGTCGTTGATGACATTGCTGCGCGCGACAACCGCGTCGAGGTCCTGGGGCGCGAACTGCGCACGGCGATCCATGGAATCGCGCATGGTCCGGTATCCGGTGTTCGCCGTTGCCTGGCTCGCGGCTTCACGCGCCATCCGGTCAGGATCGTCGAAATAGCCTGACTGGTTAGGGACTCCCCCAAAATTGGGAACGCGGTTTGCGTCCGGGTCAGTCGTAGCCGCGCTCTGCGCTGCGGCCGCCCTGTCGCGCCCGAACGCCTTGCCGTCCGCTTTGGCGGCATCGGTCGTGGTTTGTGCCGAGACGCTTGTCGGCACACTGGCGCAGGCGAGGCAGAGAAGAGGGAGGAGAAGCCGCTTCATGGGACACTCCGTTGCAGGCGGGCAAGATGCAGGGATGCGAGCAGGGCGCCGGGCCCGCCGCCTTGCGCGAAGGTTTCGAGCGCGTAGGACACGCTCACATTACCGCTCATCCGGTCGTGGGGCGGAACCTGGGTCCGGCAATCGAAGCCATCGCAGAGATCGAAATCGCTGCTGGTCACCACATAGGTGGGGACCGCCTCGATCCCGAAGGCGCGAAACAGGCGCGGATCGATGCCGACCGCATCGAGCTTGCCGCCGTCCCCTGCGACTTTCGCGAGCGCTGCGGTCAGGGTCTTGGCGCTGCCTCCTGGCAGCCCGCGAAGCACGACCACACCGCCTGCACGGGCGACGTCGTCCGCCATGGCGCGCAAGGCCGCCGGCGGCATCGAGAGCGAAGCGAAGGCGATGAAGCGGGGGGCTTCGCCCAGACCATCGCTTGCCATGGTACCCGCGTCGGCCACCATCTTGTCGAAGTCGAAGACGTCCTCGCTTTCTGGCCGCGCGGATTTTGCCGCCTGCTCGGTGTAGCGCTTGCCATGCGCCTGGGCTTCGGCGGCGCTGTCATTGGCTTGGCTCAGGACCGCCTCGGCGCGCGCGCGGGCACTGGCGGCAAGCGCATCGGCTTCGCTCGCCTCGACCTTGGCGCGGGCGCGGATTGCTTCGAGATCGAGCTCCGGCTCGCTCGTCTGCGCCGCAGCTCCCGCGATAGCGGCCGCGCCAGTGATCGACGCGATTACAAGGAGATGAGGGAATATTTTCATAGCGCGCAGCAGTTCCGTTTGCGCCAGACCAGATAGCCCATGTCCTCGCCGATGGCGGGATAGACCTGACCTGCCGACATGAAGGTGGTGGAGGCGCCAATGGGCGCGCAGGCGTAGCGGCCCTTGGTCTGCGGATTGGGATTGGTGGCCTGGAAGCGGTATTGCTGCTTGCGCATCACCGGCATCAGATACTTGCCGCAGAGCCCCTTGCTGCCCATCGTGCCCCAGGCGACAAGTTCGCGGTGGAGCTTGTAGGAGAAGCGGGCGAGGGCGAGCCGCGATGCCTGGACGTGCCCGATCGTCGCCGAGACATTGCCATTCAAGGGATACATGCTGCCCTGGCATCCCGCACACCAGAAGAGTTCGTCTGTCGGGAGCTTGGCCGTCGCAGCAACGCAGTCAGCCGCACAGGCCGCAAGCGCGTGCGGATGGGCGAAGAGAACCGCTTCGGGATTGATGATCGCGGTGAGCTCGCTGTCCTGCCAGAGCGGATCGATCTCGGTGATGTAGAGAATGTCGACCGAGCCCTGCTCGAGGCACAGGAAATCGGCAACGATCTCCATCCAGTAGATCAGCGGATAGGCATACCAGTGGACATGCCATTGCGAATTGTACTGCGTCGCGCCGCCCACCGCCGAAGGACCCGCCATCGACTTGAACCCGATGTCGAAGCCGGGATCGAGTTTCATCCCGCCGAGATTGACGAAGCACCAGGGCTTCATGCTGACATCGGCAAGCCGCACCGGCTCCCAGAAGCCCATGGCGATGCCCGGCCGCAAACCGCAGAGGCAAACGGGAAGCGTCGGGTTGCTCGTATCGGGACGGCTCGACGGCCAGATCTTCAGACCGCCAACCGAGATCGGAAACAGGCACGACCAGCAGATGTCGGTGATCGGATTGACGAACTTGCCTGTGCAGCGGCCCGGGCCGGCAGATGCCTGCGCTGGCGAAGTCGCACCAAGGCTGAGACTGCAGAAGAGGATTGCGCAGCATATCCATGTGAGAAGACGATTTTTTCTGCTCATGACGATGCGCGCTCCTTGGGGCGAACCGGCTGCTCGGTAATGATGAGGATGCGGCCCTGCTGCTCGACGGTCGCGGGCACGGCGCGGATGCCGAAATGCTTCACGAGGCTGCCGCCCTGGTCGAAATAGAAACGGCGCTGGCGGGCCTTCATCAGTTCGAGCGGCGCGCCGCGTACGAGGATGAGTTTGGCCTTGGTGCTTGCATAGCGCCGGGTTGCCCAGACAAGCTGCTCGGGGTCATCCCCGTCGAGGAATACCAGCGGCACACGCAGCGGTACGGTGTCGAGCGGATTGACTTGGCTGCCGGCCGCCACGATCACCCGGCCCTTGTCGTCGGCAATGTCGCGCTCGACGCTGATCGTCGGATCGAAGCGCCAGCTGCGCGCTGCCGCCGCAGCATTGATGCCTGCGACTGGCTCAGGGCGGTTGACCCGCGCTATCGTGCGCCGCTTCAGCTCCTCGTTGAGCTTGGCCGTCTCGCCGGTCTTCTCGAGATGGGTGAGACGCGCATGGATTTGTTCGAGCAGGTCAGGCTCGATCACGGACCAGACCGTGCCTTGCTGGCCGTAGTCGCGGGCGCTTGCCGGCGCGGCCATCAGAAGAGCAGCTACGAGGAAAGGGGCGGCGCGAAGCGGTGTCACAGGATCGGCCTCCCGACCCCGAGAATGCGCCTGGCGCAGATCCACCCGATCGCCGCATAGCGGCTGTCGAAACCGTCCTTGTGCGCGGTGGTGACGAAATAGCAGCCTTGAGGCACCACGCCTGTCGGACCGAGCGCCAGCGGCTCGCCGAAACGGCTTGCGCGCTTGGCTACCGCAACCTTGCGGCCATTGACGAAGAAGCTGCGCTCCTTTTCGGTCACGATATCGCCTGGCATGCCGCTCACCTTCTTGCCGAACGGTTTGGGCTTCTTGCCGAAGTGCCTTTCGAGCAGCGGCGAGGCGGGCGGATCGAACAGGATGATCTCGCCGCGCTGCGGCAGCGCGCCCCGATCGAGCCAGATCGCCCAGTAAGGCAGGCTCGGACTGGCGTTGATCATCAGCGCATGGTCCTTAGAGAAGGCGGCGAGCGAGGTGAGCGCGAGCGCTGCCGCGCCAAGCCCTGCCCACAGCGCGAGGCGCCGCCCGGTTGGCGAGTGGAGGACAAGATCAGCGGCGCGCATCGGGAATGGCTCCCACGCGGCGCGCGACATCGGCGCGCACGGCTTCGGTGAGATCGGGCGTGCTGCCGGCCACCACCGCTTCGGCGACAAGCACCGTGCGGCCCTCGCGGCCCAGATGTTCGACCGAGGCTTCGATCGCCTGGAGGTAGGCTTGGACGCGCATTTTGGTTTCTTCTGGGGGTCGGCCTGCGCGCGCCTCGGCTTCGATGAAGTCGCCCATGATGCGGCTCAGCTGCACGGTCACCACTTCGCGCTTGTCGAGCGCGAGCAGCTTGTCGGTCGCCCAGACGCCCCAGAGCGCCGAGCCAACCATGCAAAAACCAAGCGCGACGGCGGTCCAGTTCACCGCACCCATGCGGCCGCGCAGGGACTGTGTTGCCAATATGTTCTTCACAGCTTTTCTCCCGAAAGCTCGCGCTCGAGATCGTTGATGAAGCGCGGCAGGCGCCAGACCACGACGAGCGTGGCGACACCGATGAGGACGAACTTGAACTCGTCGAGGAAGCCAATCTGGCGGTCCTGCTCGGCGCCCAAGAAGCGGTCCGAAATATTGGCGAGATGGGCGAAGAAGACCCCGGCGTCGCCGCCAGAAATCAAAAGGAAGAAGAGCAGCGGAAGTCCGAGCGCCATGAGGTAGCTCGAGGCGAGGAAGGTGCTGCCGCGAAGCACGATGTAGCAAAGGTCGGCGGCATGGGAGCGCCAGCCCTTAGCCGGCAGATCGAGGCTTTCGCCGTCGGCACGGGCATCCTGGGCCCGGTCGATCGGCGTGACGAGATGGAGTGGCATCGGTTTTGGGTGTCCTTGGATGGGGGGAGAAGTCAGGTTCGATTGGCAAAGGCGATCCGTTCGATCGCGTCGGCAAGCTGATGGCCGCGCTCGATTTCGGCATCGATCGCGGCAAAGGTCTGGGGCGAGCTTGAGAACAGCGTTGCCGAATAGTCGTCGAGGACGAGCCGGCCGATGGCTTCGGTCTCCGGGCCCTTGATGAAGACTTCCGAATAATCGCTGCCCGAACGCTTCAGACTGCGGATCAGGGTCTCGGTGCGGTCGTCCATGTCGAGGCGCTTCGACGCCTTGAAATCGGCGATCGTCTCGGGTTTCTGCTGGAGGATCAGCATCCAGTCGCTGTTTTCGAGCGCCGCCGTTGCTCCGTCGGACTTGTAATAGTCGTTGAGCGACTGGGTCGCGGTCGCAAGCGCGCCGCCGTACTTGCGGCAGGTGCGGGCATAGGTCTCGACGAACTCGCCCATCGAGCCGCCCTTGAGCATCGACCAGGCCTCGTCGATCAGCAGCAGCTTGCGGACCTGACGGGGCGAACGCGTCATCGCCTGGCTGGTCATGAACATGATTGCGGAAAGGACGACCGCCCTCAGCTCCTCGCGGCTCGCAAGGTCGGACATCTCGAAGACGGTGAAATCGGCATCAAGGTCGAGGCTCGCCTGACCCTCGAAGAAGGCGCCGTAGGTGCCCCCGGCCATGTAGGGAGCGAGCGAGGTCGCGAGGTCGGCTGCGGCCTCATTCCCGAGACCTGCGAGAGCCTCCCCCACGCCGGTGATTGTCGCCGCCACGCCATGCTCGCTCCAGACAGCATTGACTGCCCGGTCGATGAGCCCGCGCTCGCTGTCGGTGAGCTTCGCGCTGTGGCGCGCCATCTGGCCGACGATCGACTTCACCATGGCAAAGCAGTCGAGGCGATAATCCTCGTCCTCGGCGGCCCGCGCGGCATCGATCATCGAGAACGGATTGAGACAGAAGCCCGCCTTCATCGTGAACTCGACGAAGCGGCCGCCTTGCAGCTTCACCGAATGCTCGAAGCTGCGACCGTCGTCGATGACCACGACCTGAGCGCCAGCGCCGCGCAGCGCCGCGCACATTTCCTGCAGCAGCACTGACTTGCCCGATCCCGACTTGCCGCAGATCGCGACATTGTGGTTCCCAGCATCGTTCTCGAACGGCGACCAGAAGAAGGGCTGGCCGCGCCGGCCCACGAACAGCAGGTGCGGATGGACGCTGCCGAGATACTCGCCCTGCATGGGAGCGATATTGGCCGCTGTCGTCGAGAGCACGGTCTTGAAGCGCTTGAGGCGCTCCATGTCCGCGCCAAGCCCATCGGCCAGCGTCATCGGCATGGCCGCGAGCAGCCCCTGGATCTGAAGGTAGCGCTCGTCGGCAAGATCCCAGCCCGCCGCCTTGTAGATCGACTTGATTGCGCGTTCGTCGCGGTCCCCGCGGCCGAGCGGGGAGTAGGTCGTCAGACCATAGAAGACCCGCACCAAACGCCGGCCTTCCTGCAGCTCGGATTGCACATGCTGCCACTCGGCCGCCTGCTCGCCGATGCGGGGCAGAAAACGCGCGCTGCGCGTTCCGGCAAGGCTCGTCGTACGCATGAATTTGAAGCCGGCCTTGGCCGAAGCGGCTTCCTGGTCTGGATAGACAAGGCACAGCATCGTCGCGGCCGGGCAGGGGAAGCGCAGCTTGTCGGTGAACATGTCGCCTATAAGCCGCGCGCATTCCCACGGCGCCCAACGCTGGGGCATGTTGCGCGAGGAAAAATGCCGCACGTCGAACGCATCGGGGTAGACTGTGCCGATCTCGGGAACGCCGTCTTCGATCTTGCCCGTCGCACGAAACCGCTCGGTGACGAGCCGCATCCGGTCTTCGTGGATGATGAGCTCGATGTCGTGCCGGATTGCCTGGGCCGCGATCGCGTCGTTGGGATTGTAGGGTACGGCATCGTCTTGCGGCGCGGTGGTCGGCGAGGTCAGGTCGTCGATGATCGCGATCAGTTGCTGCGGCTCGACTTCGGCGACGCCCAGGTTGAGCGATTTGAGCATGGCAATGAGGCCGTCGCGGGTCTGCTTGAGATCTTCGTTGCTGACCGCCTTGGCGGCAGGCACGCCGACGGAAACGATGACCTGATGGTGCCGGGCGTGAAAGGGCGCATCCTGCGAGCCCGATTCCCAGACAAGGCCGTAGAGCCGACGTGCGCGGTGACGGGCAATCGCCTCGTAGACGCCGCCCTGGACATAGCGCGGCGCAAACCAGGGTGCGACGATCCGGCTGATGCGCGGGGATGCGAGATGCAGGACCTGGAGACAGGCGCCTGCCGGAAGCCCTTCGGAGAAGAACGACCCGAGGATCTCGCCGGTGCGTTCGTCCGCCCCGATCAGAGGAGTGACCGAAAGCACGAAGCCTTTCGAGCGCGCGTTGAAATAGAGCCGGCTCGCCGGATCATAGACCCGGTAAGGGAGCCAGTCCGATAGCAGGTCGAGCATCAGGGAAGGCCGGTCATGTTCGGCGTGCTCGGCATCGCCCAGAAGCCCGGTAAGGAGCCTGTCGACGATCGTCTTGAGTTTCTCGGCCATCACTTGGGCTCCTTCTGTGCCTTGGCGGCGTTCTTGGCGGCCTCGATTGCCTCGATGGTCGGGAAGATCAGCGGAGCTTTGTCGGCAGAGGGCCGAGGGGTTCGATCATGCGGGGGCTGCGCCATGTCGAACCCCTCGACCGCCGGTGCGCTCGCACCGGCGACCGCCTCGCGCGCCGTGGAGGGGAGGACCAGCGGCGAGGCAGAAGGGATGTCCTCAAGCGAGGACGAAGGCTGAAAGGGCTGTCCGAGATCGAACGTCCCGGCTTCAGGCTGTTCGGCCGAGGGAAGGGTCGTGGTTTCGTTCAGGAGATCGCTCTTGGCCTGTGCGGCCTTCAGCTGGCGCTTGAGCTGCCGCATCAGCGGCGGGGCGGTGTCCTCGCCTGCCTTGCGGCGCAGTTCTGCGGCCCAGCGCGGATTTTCGACCACCGCCCAGGCGACCGCATCGTCGTGCAGCGTCCCGGTCTCATCGATATGCGCCGGAAAGACGATCCTGAGCGTACGCTCGGAGGTGCGATCCTGATCGCCGGAAGCAACGGAAACAGGCGGACGCAAGCCACCCTGGACCGGCGCGGTCGCCGACAAATCCCTGGTCGCGCGGGCATCGATCACCTCGCTGGGTGCACAGTCGCCCTTGGGGGCACGGCAGGTGAAATCGCCTTCGATATTGGTGCCGAAGGTGGCGCAGCCGCTGGTCAGCACGGCAAGGCAGGCAGAGGCGAGAATACGGTGGGAAAATCCCATGACGATTATCCTTTCTTGGCCGGAACGGGGGTGGCCGGCGTTTGCGGATTTTGGGCGGGTTTGAGGAATTCGCGGAGCACGGAAGCCGGGCGATACCCTTCAAGAATCGCGCCGTCGGAGGGGCGTACGATCACCGGCGTTCCGTTGAATCCATGGGCCTTGGCAAAGGCCTCGTTGGCATCGAGCCCGCTCGTGTCACACGGCTTCGGGTTAGCGAGAGCAAGACCCGAATAGGCCATATGCAGGGACACCTCAGGGCGCGGCGAGCACAGCACCCGTTCGGCATCGCGGCGGCTGTCGGCCCCGAAGATCGAAATGGGCCGCTCCTCGACGCGCGCGCCGATCGCCTTCAGTTCGGCTTCGAGCTTCTTGCAGTAGCCGCAGTGGAAATCGGAGAAGACGACGACCTTGGGGCCGTTGGCTGGTCCCCAGGTGATCGCGCCGTTCGCGGGCAGGCCAGCGAGCGATACTTTCTGCGGGGTGGCGCGCGGGGCAGGCTGGCTTTCTTCGTTGACATTGCTCCGCCGTGCAGCACCAGCAGCCAGCAAGTCTGGGTTGAGTGCGAGGAGACGGGCTGCCGTCAGGTCTTGCCGCGCCTCCATGTCGTAGATGCGCCCGATCACCAGATATTTGGCTGCGCGATCGACATAGAACAGCGTCGATTTCGAGGCGACTTCGCACAGGCCGCCAAGGCCATCGCAGGTGATGGCGTCGATCGGCGTCTTCGGGAGGCGCAGCTTTAGCGCGGCGCGCACCTTTGCCGTGTCGGGAGCCTGGGTCGGGGAAGCGAGGCTGGCCACGCCCCAACCCGTTGCGGCTGACAGGGCGACGACGGCAGCAACGGTCGCCACTGGTCGCAGCCAGCGCCGCGGCTTGGTCGGTGTCGGATCATTTGTGGCGGGGGTCATTGGGAGTTCCTCACGTAGACGCCGTCGAGGAAGACGATCTCGACATCGATGCCGGTCGGCATCTCGACGACGGGTTGGTATTGTTCGGCGCGCTCGATCAGATATTTGCTGACCGTATCGGCGGCATCCGCAGCGCCCTGGCCGAGCCCACCGCCGAGGATGTCGCCGGCAGAGAGCTTCGATCGGGTGCCATCGGCATTGGTCGTGACGCCGGAGAAGACGCTGTTGGCGTTCGCCGAAAAGCCGCGCCCGAACCCGCCGACAATCCCGGCAAGCAGGGCCTGACTGACAAGGCTGCCCTCGCGGCTGACGACACGGCCACGCACGCCCGATTTTCCGGCGAAGCTGATGAAGCCTTTGACCTCGCTCACGGCGACGCGCCCGCCGGGTTGGTCGCAGGTCATCCGCGCCAGCTTCACATAGACCTTCTCGGACGAGAGATCGCCGCGCGCTGCGCCATTGACGATGCAGCCCTGAAGTCGCGTGGTCAGAACCTTGCCGTTCTGCATGACCGATCGCGCCGGACCGGTAATGCGCAGCACCACGGGAAGCGGATCGGTCTGGCTCGCGACCCCCGCCGACGCATCGACGCCGACGATGACCTTGGCAGGAGCATAGGAATTGGGCGGGAGATAGTCTGGCGAGTCCTCGACCACCACCGGCGGCGCTTCCGGACGGGCCGCCCGCAGTCCGCTGGCTCCTGCCTTGTCTGAGGTGAAGCTCATGAGTTTGACCTCACCGGGACCGGGCAGGCCGGTTTCGCTTGCGCCAAGCGCAGCACCCGCGGGAGCAGGCTGAAACGGTCGGCCGCGCGCATCGTAGCCACCCGCCTGCGGGCCATAGGCCGGTGGCGGCAGGCTTGCGGCTGCCGGGGCGGCTTGGCTGGCAAGGCGCGACTTGAGATCCGCATTCTCAGCCGAGATCGCATCGATCGCGGCCTGGCCGTCGACCCGCATGGCCTGGTTTTCCGCTTTGAGCGCGGCCAATTGGGATTCGATTTCCTCGCGCGGGAGGCTCGCGTCCTTCATCGCCTTCTGCTCGCGGGTCACGGCATCGAGACGGTTGCCGTAAGTCGCGACGAACTCGCGCTGCGAAAGGTCGCGATTGATGAGCCCTGCGGTGTCGATGGTCTGCGCGGCGGTGGGATCATCGCTCTTCGCGCTGTCGTCGCCGCCCAGGATGAACCAGCTGCCGCCGACAAGCGCGAGTGCGCCCAAGGAGCCAAGCAGAAGCTTCTGCCGCCGTGCGATCTTCGCGTTGAGGCTGGTTACTGGCGACGGCGATGCCGGATCGGCCTGTACCAGGGTTGAGATCGAGGGAGCATCAGTCATGGCCCAACCCCCCGTTCGAACCGACGATGAAGGCGACCGTGCTTTCTCCCGATTTGAGAGTGGGCTGAGCGATCGAGATTGCGAGTGTCTGGGATGACGCGAGATCCGCTTCGGCAAGCGTCAGTGGTTTGCGACCACGGTTCGCCAGACGGATGACCTTTCCAGTGAGCGCGCTGCCGCGGTAATCGGCGATGAGCTGGACCTCGAGATCGCCGACCCGTGCCGGAAGGGCTGAGGATTGCCTGACTTCGAAGCCATCGACTGTCCGGTCATTGGCCATGGCCTGGATCAGCCGCACCGCGCTCGTCTCCAGCGGTGTTTCGCTTTCCCAGCCAGATGCCTTGTTTGTCGCGATCGCAGGGTTGGTGATGAAGACCTGCACTGCCGGGACAGGCTCGACCTGGCAGGAAACCTTGTAGACGAAGCCCTTCTTGGTCGTGGCGAAGAAGCTGATCGACCGCGCCGCATAGGTCTCGGGCACCGACACGTAGATGTCGCCGCGCAGCGGTTCATTGGTGACCGCAAAATCGTTGTAGGGCGTGCCGGTCGAGATCTTCGAGACGCTGGCAAACTGGTCATCGACCAGCGCGAAGCGCGTCAGCTCGCGGGCCGACACAGCGCATTCGATGCTCGCTCCGTCTGCAGCCTGTTTGAACTGGTCGGCGGCCTGCGCGCCGCTCCCTGAAAATGCGAGAATGGTACTGGCGCAAAGAGCCAGGCTCCTCGCGCGCGTCTTGCGTCGGTAAGCCATCACTGGGCCTCCTTCGTTGGGTCTTTGGGGGGCAACTGGCTGAAGCCTGACAGCGCGAGACGCAGACCCCGGTAGGTCCAGTTGAAGCGGAAACGGCGCTCGTCGCTCGCGATGACTTGTGCACCGACAAAGGTCTTGAGCGTCCCCGTTACGTCGGATGTCAGCCCCTTGGGATCGACGGTCATCGAGCGGATGACGAAGGCCTGGGTGACGTCCGAACCACGCTGCTCGTCGACAATCCGCACGAGATCGGCCTTTAGCCGTCCGTAGCTTGCCGGATCGGCGAGCTTCAGGATCTCGTCCATCCAGTAGTCGAGACCCTCGGGGCTGCGATTGAGGAGAACGAGCGCGGCATCGCGGGTCACGAGTTCGAGATAGTCGGCCTCTACCCCCGCGCTGCTGACAGTGAGCTGCTTGGGGAGCGTTGGAAGGAGCACGACTTCGCGGTCGCGGGTGGCAGCAAGGCTGACCGCTACGACGAGCGCAATGCCAAGTCCGGCGCTGGTGAGCGCAAAGAGGTTTCGTTGGCGCAGCAGCGACTGCTGACGCTCGTGTGAAATGTCGGCAAACATGGATGTCTCCCCTCAACCGGCAAGCAGGCGGCAGTGGGAAGGCGGCGTCGATTTTAGGCCCAACAATCCGGCCGGCAGATACCAATAGGCGGCATGGGCTACCCAGGAGCTGGCGCGTCCTGCTTTTGCCTTTCGCAGCGCGAACCAGGCGCCGAAGGCAACGATGATGCCGATAAAGATATGCTGGCTGAGGATCCCCCAGGTGAAGGGGATGAGCATCCCGGCGAACTCGTCGATGGTCCAGAAGCCGATGAGCTCCGGATCGTCGAGCCGACGTGGGATGATGTATGGGTCTGCCATGGCGACGCGCCTTCCCGTCCGATGCGTCAGATGACCGCGGTGACGACCGAGGTGACGATCGGAACACCCGTGCCGACACCGATGCCGACACCGACCGGAACAGCGACCTGTCCGAGCGAGAACCGGCCCGAGGCGAGACCGATGAGGCCGCCTGCAAGGCTGAGGACCGTGATGATCTTGCCGCCCGAGCCTTCGAGGAAATCCGTGAATTTCGTGAGGGCAGGGGTGAAGGTCGTGTCGGCGCCAGCGTAGGCGGCGCTTACGGCCAGTGCTGCGACCGCAAGCGGTACCGCAAAGGTCATGGCCCGCCCGAACTTCGAGGGGTTCTGATTGATGGCGCCGGAACGCCGGGAGAGGGTGATAGACTGCATGTGGAGCTCCATCTGGAGGGGTGAACCCAGCGTTCTTTCGTTCGCTGAGTGTTCCACATACATCTAGGAAATCGATGTAGGAAAGTCGGATTGCCGCTGGGGCTGAAGTGGCGGACGGATATGGACGCATCAATTGCTCGGCGTCGGCGATAACACGCAGAAACAGCGGCTTATCGCTTAGTCAGCGTCGACGAATCCCGACAAGAGTGGCGGTGATTGTCGGCGAATCGGGACTAGGGGGTGATTCGCCTAGAAACGAGATGTTCCGTCAATGTTCTTTTCGTTTTCCTACATGGATCACGCGCGATATGGGTACGACTCAGTTCCTCATCGTTGGAGTTTTTGTCGATGCATCAGCCCGCGCCATTCCGAGGCGAAGCCAACACCAGCCTCGCGCACATTCTTGCCCATGCAATCGAGTCGTCTGACAAGCCCAAGCACCAGATTGCTCGAGAGGTCGGGATCCACCGCGAGACCCTGCTTCGTGTGATGCGCGGCGATCGGCCGATCGGCCTTGATGAAGCCGCGCGCGTTCTCGATGTCTGCGGCGCCTTTCCCCGCGCCAGCATGATCCTCGCCTTGGCTGGTCAGGAGGATCTCGCCTGCGAATGGATGCGCAGCGAAATGGGGGAGTTCCTTGAGGACTTCTTCACGGCATTGCCAGGCCAACTCGAACGAACGCTTGGGCGACGCGTCGAAGATTTGCGGCCGCGGTGGGCGAACGGAACTTCGCAGCTCGTCGCCCGCATGCTTGCCAAGCACATCGATGATTTCGCCAACCGCGACATTTCGATGGCGCTGCCGCG
>PHEM01000055.1:13285-17881 GCA_002842935.1 Alphaproteobacteria bacterium HGW-Alphaproteobacteria-13
ACCAGGCATCCCCACAAGGCCCCCCGCCGGCCCGGCTTTTGCGGCTGCCTGAAGTCATCGGCCGCGTCGGCCTGCGTCGTTCGGCCATTTACCAGCGGATGAGTGAAGGTCGTTTTCCTAAATCGCGATCTCTAGGTCCCAAGTGTGCAGTGTGGGTGGAAGCCGAAATTGAAGACTGGATCCGGTCGATTGCGGCGAATTGAGACGGTGGCGGCTCAATACCCTCGGTTTTCGACAGGTGTGGCGCGCGCGATCGAGATCCGGTAGAATTTTCGCTGACAGGTCTGACTCCCTTAAGCATCCTCTCAGATTGTCTTGACCGATCGTTCCAAACCGGCTAGTGGCACCTCATGCCCTGGGAAAAGAATTTCGATATCGATGAGACGCTGACGCGAGCCATGCAGACCTTCTGGGCGCATGGCTATGAGGCGACCTCGATGCAGAATTTGGTCGCTGCGACTGGTGTGAACCGAGCCAGCATCTATGCGACTTACGGCGACAAGCGTGCCCTGTTTCTAACTGCACTCAAGAAATACGACGGCGAAATCCGAAGTCGGATGTTGGCGGAATTGGCTGAGTCCAAGTCACCTGCAGATGCTATCGCCGCTGTTTTCGACAAGTTCATCGACCAGACCAATGTGCCGCAAGGAAACTGGGGGTGCTTCCTGGTGAATACCGCTCTCGAACTTGCCGCCCATGACGGAGACATCGCAGAACTGGTAAACGCGGCGCAGGACGAGATCGAGGCATTCTTCCTCGCCATGATCCGCAAGGGGCAGCAGTCGGGCGCATTCGCGGCTGATCGCGATGCAAAGCAGCTAGCGCATCAGGGCTTGGCATCCCTGCTCGGGATGCTGGTGATGATCCGCAGTCGCCCCAAGGAGGAGTTTCTCACCGCCGTTCGCGACGGCTTCTTGAAATCTTTGACCTGAGCCACATCCCTTTTTTTGCCAGTATGGAACGATCATTCCTAACAATTGCCCAACCGCTCGAAAGGAAATCCCATGCCCCTCATCCAGATTACCGGTGTCGGCGACTATCTCACCCTCGACCAGAAGCAGGAAATTATCCGGAAGGTCACCGACGCTGTCGTGTCGGTCGAAGGGGAAGGCCTGCGCCCCGTCACCTGGGTCACGATCGCTGACATCCAAGCTGGCGCCTGGGGCGTGGGCGACAATCCCGTCACTGCTGACGACCTGCGCGCCATGGCTGCCACGCCCTCGGCCTGAACATCTCCCCGAAGAACCCAAGAAAGGAAAGTCGCATGCATTCCGTATTCAAGATCAGTCTTCCGCTTCGCACCACCGAGGATCCGAATCCGACCGTTTCGGCCCCGCTCAAGGCTGCTCAGGCTGGCATGGGGATGGTTCCCAACATGTACGCCGCCATGGCAAATCTGCCGGCGCTCCTCGAAACCTACAACCACGGCTACGCCAAGTTCCGGGCGGAAGCTGGCTTCACGCCGGTCGAGCAGGAAGTGGTGTTTCTCGCGATCAGCCGGCTCAATGGCTGTCACTATTGTGTGGCCGCGCACAGCTTCGTGGGCGACATGATGTCGAAGGTGCCCGCTGAAGTGACCGATGCAATCCGCGATGGCCGACCGGTGCCGGACGCCAAGCTCGAAGCCCTTCGTCACTTTGCACATGTGATGGCGGAAAGCCGTGGCAACCCGACACCCGATCAGGCGAAGGCCTTCCTCGAAGCTGGCTTCACCGAAGAGCACATTCTCGGGATCGTTCTGGCGATCAGCGTGAAGGTCATCTCGAACTACTCGAACCACATCTTCCACACCGAGCTCGATCCCGGATTCGCGGGTCGTGCCTGGTCGCCTGCTACCTGAAGGCACTGCTATCCTTGGCCCGGCTTCGTGACGGTCGGGCAAGGCCGGCGAACATGCCCCGCCTCGCCGGCCGGGGCCGCGTCGCCCTTCGGGTCGCCCACCGAATGACGCGGCTCTTCCGGGAGCCCGAAGAAAGTGATCCAGGCCGAGTAACCAATCGATCCCGTTCACCGAATCCACACGTGAGGGAGTTGAACGATTTGCGCGATCCAGTCTGACGGATCGCGGTCTCGCTCGTCAAACTCTCTTGCTTCGCTGGCTGGGTTAGTCTGGCTGGACTTCGCTAGCCGTACGGACGGGGCCCGTCGAATGGAAGCATCTTGCGCGTCCGACAAACTAGAGGGGATCTGACCCATGAAGAAAACCAAACTCGCTTCGATGCTTGCCGTGATGGGCGGCCTGACCATGGCCACCACTGCCTGTTCGGCAGAACCCGGCAACTCAGCCAATGAGCCAGTAGGGGCTGCAATGGCCGATCAGGTTGGTGCCGGCTGTGCTGCCAAACCCTGCAATGCCGCTCCCTGCGCCGCCTCTGGTTGTTCGGCAAAGCCGTGTGCACCCAAGGGCTGCGGCGCCAAGCCCTGTGCCGGCAAGCCCTGCGCCCCGAAGGGCTGCGGCGCGAAGCCCTGTGCCCCCAAGCCTTGCGCTGCCAAGCCCTGCGCGGCAAAGCCCTGATACCCCTGCAGGGCCTTGCCGATGTGGCCGGTGGCGGAATAGTGGACCTCCGCCGCCGGCCATGATTTTACGGGCGAGAAGACCATGAACGAGCACGAAGCGGCCGAGGTGGTCGTCGCAACAATCACCAGCATGGCGCAGGAAGGCCGGCCGCTGATGGCGCGCGTCCTGCCGGCCGATGAGGTCCATTTCTGGGCGCACTATCCCGACGACGATGCGCGGGATACCATAACCCGTTCCCGCTGGTACTATCATGTCCATGCGCCCGGTGAACGCGATCCCGCTGAGCACGGGCACTTCCACCTCTTCCTGCATCGCACGCAGCTGGATGACTCGAGCGCTTTTCTCGCTGCACCTGCCGAGGGCGAGGAAGCACCGGCCCATGTAACCCACATCGCTGGGCTTTCGGTCGATCATTCCGGGGTGCCGCTCGCTTGGTTCGCAACCAACCGCTGGGTAACCGACGAATTTCTTTATTCGGCCGATACGATGATCGCGCACCTCGATCGCTACGATGTCGACAATACCGAGGAAGATGGCCTCGTGAATCGCTTCCTGACGGCCATGGTCACCTTGTACCGAACCGAACTGGCCGATCTCCTGCGTCGCCGCGATAGTGCCCAGGCCGAATTGGTCGCATCGACGGGTATCGCCGCTTATGAAGCGGACAACGATGTCCTTGGCACCTGCCCGATCGATCTCGATGCAAAGATCGACAGCCTCGGCCTTGAGTAGCCCTCAAGCTATCTCTTCGATTCCCCACATTTTCGCCAGCCGGGTGTAGCTGCGCTCGCCGCGGTGCGGATCTTCGGTCGCACCGCCCATTCGCGCCATACGCGCGTCGAGTTCGGCCTGATCGGCTTCGAGGGGATTGGACTTGATGCCCGAACCCTCGACGATGCGGTTCATGAAATTGAACAGCGCACAAACGCTCACCGCGTCGAACAATGCCTGTTCATCCCATCCCGCGGCATAGACCCTCGCTGCGTCGGCTTCGGTCATCATGCTGGGCGTGCGGGTGAGCTTGCCGACATAGGCCAGGATCGGCTTGAGCCGGTCGTCAATGCGGCTCGTCTCGAGATCGGCCATCAGCCCGTCGAACAGTTCGGGATCGATGCCGAAGGCACGCGCGGCCACGACATGGGCGCCGTGGCAATAGGTGCAAGAGTTGAGGCCGGACACATAGGCGGCGATCAATTCGCGCTCGGCCACGGTCAGCGGCGAGGGATCACGAAGCAGGCGGTCGTGATACTCGAGCAAGGGCATGACCGTATGCGGGAAGCGGCGGAAAACCTTGTCGAGTCCCGGCTCGCCTTCGATCGATGTAAACACGGGCATGGTTTGTCTCCTTCATTCCGTCTTGTTCTGGTTCGTGAAAGTCCGGCGGGCAAGCAGGCTGCGCTGGATCACGGTCAGCAGGCAGAGCACGGCAAAGCCGATAGCGATCGCGGGGAACTGCCCCGGCCACAGGCACATGGCGACGAAGGCTGCGATGGTTTCACCGCCTTCCGCAAGGCCAGTCGAGTAGAAGATGCTCTTGGCCCCATGCGCGCTGGTTTCCTCGCCGCGCCGGGCGGCGATCGCCGCGAAGACGAGGAAGCTGGCACAGGTCAGCGTGAAGCTCGCGACCAGCACTAGCGCCGGTCCGGTATTGTCGGGAGAGGCAAATCCAAAGGCCACGGGCACGGCGACGTAGAAGACATAGTCTGCAAGGGTATCGAAATAGCCGCCGAAATCCGTCAGCCCGCTCGCTCTGGCGACTGCGCCATCGAGCCCGTCGAGCAGGCGGTTGACGAGGATCAGGGCGAGGCCAGCGAGATATTGCTCGTGCGCGATCGCCGCCGCCGCTCCCAAGGCGGGGATCAGTCCGGCAATCGTCACCGCGTTCGCACTGATGCCCCGCCGCGTCAGCCAGCGCCCGATGGCGTCGAGCGGTGGGTCAATCAAGGGGCGCAGGCGGGCGTCAAACATGACGGCTCCTCAGGACCAGGTGAGCAGGCCGATCACGGCTCCGGTCATCAGCGAGACCATGTTGCCGGCGAGCCAGCTCTTCATGCCAAGGCCTGCGACATCGCCCCGCC
>PHEM01000498.1 GCA_002842935.1 Alphaproteobacteria bacterium HGW-Alphaproteobacteria-13
GAGCGCATTGCGCAGCACCGCGCCGACTATCTCGAGCAGGGCGTTTGGTCGAGCCTCTCGAGCGACGCGCCCTTTCACCTCCGGTCGCATCGCGTCTTCATCTCGCTCGGAGTGCCGGAAGGCGCGAAAGTCACCGACGAAGAGCTGATCGCGCTACGCGAATCCATGTCGTCCATGTTGCGGTCGATCGATGTGGAGTCTCAGATCCTCAATCCGGTCGGGCTTTTGAAGCTCATTGATGATTTGACCTCGCCGACGACCGTTTCGGGTGAGGACGTGGTGGATTATAACCGCTTCGATCCGATTGCCGATCAGGCCGTGCGCCGCGATATGGAGATCGTCACCGATCCGAACCGGATTTTGGTGCGCACCGAACGGTTTCGCGCTCTCGGTGCGCTTCAGGATGGCACGCCGGAAATTGGCGAGGTCGTCCCCGACCGTTTCGACTTCCGCTGCTATGCGATCCGAAATCTCCCGCCTCGTTGGGCGCCGTGGGACACGGTTCGCCTGATTGGCGATCCGTATATCGATAAGCTCCGGATGCCGTGCCCGATCGCGACCCTGCTCACGATCTACTACCCGGACGAGCAGGCGGCCACCGCCAAGGCGGGCTTCAAGTTCATGCGGACGACGAGTCTCGCGAATTCTCAGAGCGCGAAATTCACGCCGCAGGTCCGCGATCAGTCGCGCGAGTGGGAATATGTCCAGGACCAGCTCCGGCAGGGTCAAAAACTGGTGCGCGTTTTTTACGGCGTCATGAGCGTTTCGCCATACGGCGAGGGCGATCGCAATGAACGCAACCTCAAGGCGGTCTATAAGGCAGCGGGCTGGGAGCTTCAGGACGAGCGCTATTTGCAGATGGCTGGCCTGCTGGCTGTGATGCCGCTGACGATGGCCAATGGTCTGGCTAAGGACTTCGAGCGCTTGAAGCGCTTTCGGACAATGCTGACGACGACCGTGGCGAACATTTCACCGCTGCAGGGCGAATATAACGGCGGTCCGATACCTCACATGCTGCTTCTCGGCCGCCGCGGTCAGCCTTTCTTCTGGTCGCCGTTCGAGAACACCGCCGGCAACCACAGTGTGGCCGTGTTTGGTAAGTCGGGTTCGGGCAAGTCGGTGTTTCTTCAGGAAATGACGTCGGCGCTGGTTGGCGCCGGCGCGAAGGTTATCGTCATCGATGACGGCCGAAGCTTCGAACATAGCTGCAAGCTGCAGAACGGCGAATTTGTCGAGTTTACGATGAGCTCGGGTTTCTGCCTCAATCCCTTCTCGATGATCGACGAGGAAGAGGCGAAACGGGACGAGGATTATCGCCTCGACTGCATTGCGATGCTCAAGGCGATTATCGGTCAGATGGGCAGGCACATCGATCGTCTCGACGACACAGAGCGTGGTCTCATCGACGCCGCGGTTAATGCAGAGTGGGAAGCGAACGGCATTCGCGGTTCGATCGATGGGGTCATTTCGTCGCTGAAGGACACCGGACACGTCCAGGGCGAGGCGCTCGCGATCGCGATGCGTCCCTTTGCAGATGGCGGCACTTACGGCCGCTTTTTCAAAGGCCAGTCCACTTTGAAGATCGGGGCGTCCCTCACAGTGTTCGAACTGTCGGATCTCTCCGCTCGCGAAGAGCTTAGGTCCGTGGTGCTGGCGGCAATCATGTTCCTGTCGGCCCAGGCAATGCGCAAGGATCGCAACACGCGCAAAGCGTTGCTGCTCGATGAAGCTTGGCAGCTCCTCAAGGGCGGCTCGATGGCCGATTTCGTCGAGACCTATGCGCGAACCTGCCGCAAATATGGTTCCTCGCTCATCACCGCAACTCAGTCGCTCAACGACTATTACAAATCTGAAGGGTCGATCGCGGCTCTGGAAAACAGCGACTGGTTTGTGATCCTGCAGCAA
>PHEM01000499.1 GCA_002842935.1 Alphaproteobacteria bacterium HGW-Alphaproteobacteria-13
TGCGATGGTGCTCGACGGCAAAGTGCTGTCGGCGCCGTCGATCAACGAGCCGATCCTGGGCGGCAGCGCGCAGATTTCGGGCAGCTTCACGGTCGCGAGCGCCAACGGCCTGGCGATCTCGCTGCGGTCGGGCGCATTGCCGGTCAAGATGACGGTGGTCGAGGAGCGGACGGTCTCGCCCGAACTGGGGCAGGATTCGATCGAAAAGGGCGTGATCGCGGGTATCATCGCGACCGTCGCGGTGCTGACGCTGATGCTGGTCGTCTATGGCCGCTTCGGCGTCTATGCGAATATCGCGCTGGTGTTCAACGTGTTCCTGATCATCGCGATCATGGCGGCGTTCAACGCGACGCTGACGCTGCCGGGCATCGCGGGCTTCGTGCTGACGATCGGCGCGGCGGTCGACGCCAACGTGCTGATCAACGAGCGCATCCGCGAGGAATTGAAACGCGGGCGACGGCCGTTCCAGGCCGTCGAACTTGGCTATACCGAGGCGAGCCGCGCCATTTTCGACGCGAACGTCACCAATGTCATTGCCGCCTTGCTGATGTTCTGGTTCGGCTCCGGTCCGATCAAGGGCTTTGCCGTCGTGCTGACGATCGGTATCGTCACCAGCGTCTTCACCGCCGTCACCGTCACGCGCATGTTCGTCGCCCACTGGCTGCGGACCAAGCGCCCGACGGCGATTCATTTGTAAGGGAGCGAAACGATGCGCCTGCTGAAACTCGTCCCCGACGACACCAATTTCGATTTCCTGAGGTGGCGCAGATGGGCGTCCGCCGCGAGCTTCCTGCTCGTCGTCATCTCGATCGCGCTGGTCGCGGTGCGCGGGCTCAACCTGGGCGTCGATTTCGTCGGCGGCCAGTCGGTCCGCGTCGAATTCCCGCAGGAAATGCCGCCGATCGAGGAAATTCGCGAAAAGGTCGACGCCATCGGCCTGGGCGATCCGACCATTCAGCAGTTCGGGTCGGACAAGGCGGTGTCGATCCGCACCGGCCTGCCCGAAGGCGACAAGGCGTCCGCCGACCGCGCGGGCGAACGGCTCGTCGCGGGCATCCAGCAGGCGTTCCCGACCGCCCACACGGGGCAGGTCGAGACGGTTTCGGGCAAGGTGTCGGAGGAATTGATCCGTACCGGCGCGCTCAGCCTCGCGCTCGCGGTGCTGGGCATCTCCATCTATATCTGGATTCGCTTCGAATGGCAGTTCGGCGTGGGTGCGTTGGGCCGCCTGTTCCACGAGGTCTCACTGACCTTTGGCTTCTTTGCGGTCACGCAGATACAGTTCGACCTGAACAGCGTCGCGGCGCTGCTGACGATCGTCGGCTATTCGCTCAACGACACCATCGTCGTCTATGACCGCATCCGCGAGAATCTGAAGAAATACCGCAAGATGGAGATCATCCCGCTCTTGAACCTCAGCCTCAACGAGACATTGTCGCGCACGATCATGACGACGGCGGCGATGTTCCTGGCGCTGGGGGTGCTGCTGCTCCTTGGCCCGGACGTGATCTTCGGTTTCACGGCGGCGATGCTGTTCGGTATCTTCGTCGGCTTCTATTCGTCGATCCTGATGTCGACGCCGGTGCTGGTGTGGCTGAAGGTCGGTCCCGACAGCTTCATTCCGCGCACGACGGCCGCCGACGGCGCGGAACGCACGGTGCGCCGGGAGGATGACGGCGCGGTGGTGTGATCGACTGAGAATAAAATATTGTTGTGTCCCCGCGAAGGCGGGGACCCATCTCCTGCCGGTGCAAGATCGAACCGACCGGAGATGGACTCCCGCCTTCGCGGGAGTACAGGGTTTTTAGAGCGTCGTGCCGTAAATCTGAGCCACCCCCTCGACCGTTCGTGCTGAGCTTGTCGAAGCACCGTCCTTCTTCTTGCGGCGCCAAAAGGAAGAAC
>PHEM01000500.1 GCA_002842935.1 Alphaproteobacteria bacterium HGW-Alphaproteobacteria-13
CAGCCGCGAATGGCGCTGTTCGTCGCGATACATCGCCTGCACGGCGGGATCGTCGGACCGATATTTGACCGTCGTGTCGCACAGGAAACGATAGTCAGGTTCCATCTGGCGCGGGCGGAATGCCGCCGCGCGCGCATTATATTCCGCAAGCGTCAGAACGCCCGCCGTGGTCGTGTAGCGGTCGGCCTT
Organism: Alphaproteobacteria bacterium HGW-Alphaproteobacteria-13; assembly: GCA_002842935.1. Classification (GTDB taxonomy): domain Bacteria; phylum Pseudomonadota; class Alphaproteobacteria; order Sphingomonadales; family Sphingomonadaceae; genus Sphingopyxis. The sequence goes on from PHEM01000500.1 coordinate 190, forward strand.
CGCGCCCAGATGGCTGGTCCCCGGTCCGATCGGCGCCAGCGTCGGCGCGCGCCCTTCGCGATTGAGCGTGCTGTACGGAACCTGCGAGATATAGCGCACCGGACCATTGTTGTGCTGCATCATCGCATAGTCGCTGATCCGCTGCGTCGGCAGATCGACTAGGCCGACCATCTCGCCCAGGAAATCGCGCCCGAACTCGTCGTTGAGCAGCGGGCGAAAGCGGTCGGCGCGCGGATCGATCGTCATCCAGTCGTTGACGTCATAGACCCCGGCGATGTGCGCGAAATCCTTCGCCATCGAAAAATAGACGAGCGCGCCCGCGTCCATCATCTGGTCGCGCGACCATCCCGCGACGCGCTTCCACAGCGCCACGGTCGCCGACCGGACCTTCTCGGTCAGATCCTCGAACATATCGGCCAGTTCTTCGGCGGAACCCATGCCGACGGGCACGAAGCCTTCCGACAGGGCGTCGGACGTATAAAGGCCGACTCCCGTCAGCTTGTCCACGGTGAATTCGGGCCGCGATTCGAAACTGCCCCAATCGTCCATCAGATAGAAATGGCACCCCGTCGCCTCCATGGTGACGGTCAGATTATTATAGGGGATATCGCCCGCGATCCCGTCGAGCCACGGATAGTCGCCTTCCGCAAGATCGCTGAACTCGCGGACGATCAGTTCGCGATCCTCGTCCAGCCTATAGGGACCATTGTTGTTGAGCGAGACGCGGCTCTCGCACGATACCAGAAAGCCATATTGCGACACGGTGGCCAGAAAGGCCTGCGCCGCCGTGTGCAGCCGGTCGCCCGCGACGCAGGCATGAAGGTCGGCGTGAAAGCGCTGCACGCGGCGTTCCGGCAGCAACTGCACGCGCTGCCCGAATTCGCGCGCGTTGAGATGGCCGTCCTCGCGCTGCTGCGCCAGTTTGAAACGGCGCCAGAAGTCGAGGACATAGGCGACATCCTCGGCGGCGTCGGACGGATCGAGCATGCCGAAGTTGATCAGTATCTCGCGCCCCAGCAGATAGAAGGTCGGCAGCCCCCAGCCCGGCAGATTGCCGAACTTGCCGCCCATCGCCCGCGCGCGGTCGCCGATCTCCTCGGCTGACATCTTCGCCTCGACCTTCCGCAGCAGATCGGGATAGCGATAGAAGCAGCACAGATAGGACAGCAGCATATAGGACGGCACGGGGAACAGCTTCGATTCCTGCACCGTGCGCGTCACGCACAGCCAATAGGTATCGTCGCCCAGCGTCTGGATCGCATTATTGGTCTCCAGCAATCGCGTATAATTCAGCATCCCTCACCCCTTGGCCGGGCCTTCGTCCGTCATGACAGCCCTGTTCACACCGTCCGATTAGCACCCCTGATGCCAAAGTGGAAGAGCGTTTAGGCGAAATCGTCGGACGAAATCGAACATTTTTTGTTATGAAGGCGGGCGCAGCTTGGGAACGTTCCGCCAACGGAAGCAGGCTTGGAGCGGCGTGCCGCTGATCTGCATCCCTCCAACTCCGTTCGTGTCGAGCGAAGTCGAGACACCCATCGGCCTTGCGCCACGACGATGGGGGTCTCGACTTCGCTCGACACGAACGGGACGATGGATCAGATTGAATGCACGCCGATTTAGAGCGTGATGAGGTTGGTCTGAATCGATTGAGGATTTCCAATCGGCTGTTGATCTGATTCAACGTGCGAGTTGAAGAGGAGG
>PHEM01000501.1 GCA_002842935.1 Alphaproteobacteria bacterium HGW-Alphaproteobacteria-13
CTTATACGCGCGCCCGATTTGGAGAGGTTGCGCAGGATCACCTGATAATAGTGATCTTCATGAATCAACCCGACCTTGCGGAAGATCGAAATGCGATCGGAACGGTGGCGCGGTGGGCCGTTCGGGGTGAATTTCATGGCACCGTTGCTGACCTGCGCCAGCACTTCTTCCTGCGGAAGCGCCTGCGAATAGATATAGCCTTGCACCAGATCCGCGCCGCGCTGCTTCACCAGGTCAAGCTCGTCCATTGCCTCAACTCCTTCGGCGACGGTTTCCATGCCCAGCGCCTTGGCCAGCGCGACGATGGCGGTGATGATCGCCGGGTTGGTATCACCATTTTCGGTGCAGCCACGCACGAAGCTCTGGTCGATCTTGAGCTTGTCGAAATGCCCGTGCTTGAGATAGCCGAGCGATGAATAGCCGGTGCCGAAATCGTCCAGCGCCAGCCGCACCCCCAGCTTTTTGAGATCGCGGAAGATCGCGTCCACTGTTTCCAGATCACCCACAAACACGCTTTCGGTGATTTCCAGCTCCAGCCGCGATGGTGACAGACCGGACACTTCGAGCGCAGCGGCGATTGTATTGCGGAACCCAGCCCGGACGAACTGCTTGGCCGAGACATTCACCGCGACCTTGATTGCCTCGGGCCATGCCATCGCGTCGATACAGGCCTGGCGCAGTGCCATGTCTCCGATTCTGATTATCAGATCGTCATTTTCCGCAATCGGGATGAATTGTGCAGGCGAAATCACCCCCTGTTCGGCGTCATGCCAGCGCAACAGCGCCTCGAAACATTTAACCTCGTTGGTTACCGGATCGACCAGCGGCTGATAGGCGAGGGTGAGGTCGCCCCGGTCCACCGCATCGCGCAGGCGGTCGCCCAGCACCGCCGTGCGCGATGCCTCATCGCGCAGTTCGGTTGTAAAAAAGCAGAAGGTGCCGCCGTTGATGCCTTTGGCGGAATAGAGCGCCATGTCGGCCGCGCTGGTGAGTTCGTCGGTGTCGATCCCGTCATAGGGCGCAATCGCAATCCCCACCGACGTGCCAATAATCGCGCGGCGACCACTGACCTGATAGGGTTGCGACACCGACTGGACGATCCGGTTGGCCAGTTCGCTCAGGATCCCGCGGTCATCCATGTCGGGCAGCAGGATCTGAAATTCATCGCCGCCCAACCGCCCGACCTCGCCGCGATCCTTGACGATGGCGGTCAGACGCTGCGCAACCTGTTTGAGCAATTCGTCGCCCGCCGGGTGGCCCATCGTGTCGTTAACCTGCTTGAACCGGTCGAGATCCAGCATCATCAGTGCGCAACTGCGCTTGGTGGCCCGGAACGCGGCCAAGGTTGCAGTCAGCCGTTCGTTCAGTTTCCGACGGTTGGCCAACCCGGTCAGCTCATCAACCTGCGATTGCCGCGCGATCTGCGTTTCGTAGAAATACTGGCCCGAAATATCGACCGCGCTGCCGCGGTAGCCGAGAAATGCGCCGGTGGCATCCAGCAGCGGCCGACCATTCAGCCGCCACCAGCGGGTGGTGCCGCGGCCGCCTTCGAACGCGACGATCTGTTCTTCCAGCTTCGACCGCGCCTTGAGCTTGAATGACAAGGAACGCTGGGTCGGGGCGCCCGGCTCGTTATCGATATCGCGGAACGTCTGCGTGATCGACTTGCCGATCAGGGATTCGCCATCCTGACCAAGGTCGTCGAGCGCGCGCTGCGACAGGAACGTCAGGCGATCATCGGCATCGGTCGCCCAGAACATACCGACGCCAAGTTCTTCAATGTCACTGAGCACTGCCGTGCGTTCGGGCCGGGCGTCACATGGCGCCGGGGCGGGAACATCGGCCTGCGCCTGCCCAGCCTGCCCGCGCACGGATTTGAAGAAGCCCAGT
>PHEM01000502.1 GCA_002842935.1 Alphaproteobacteria bacterium HGW-Alphaproteobacteria-13
AGCGCGCCGCCGGGGCGGTCGATGCGGATCACTTCCGCGCCATGGTCGGCCAGCATCATCCCGCAAAAGGGACCGGGTCCGATGCCCGCGAATTCGATGACCCTGATGCCTTTCAGCGGTCCTGCCATATCATTCTCCCATCATATGATCATATGTCATCGCGAGAACCCCGGACTTGATCCGGGGGACGACGCGATCTCCAGCTATCGGGATCGAGTTTCGATAGCTGGAGATTGCTTTGTTTCGCTCGCAATGACGATGGCTGAATCTAGATGCGCTCGATGATGATTGCCGGGGCCATGCCGCCCGCCGCGCACATGGTGACGAGTCCATAGCGACCGCCCGAGCGTTCCAGTTCGTCGAGTGCCGTGCCGATCAGGATCGAGCCGGTCGCGCCGATCGGATGGCCGAGCGCCATCGCGCCGCCGTTGGGGTTCACCTTTTCGCGGTCAAGGTCGAGGTCGCGGATGAATTTTTCCGCGACGACCGAGAAGGCCTCGTTGATTTCCCAGACGTCGATGTCTTCCTTCTTGAGACCCGCCTTTTCCAGCACCTTCTTCGCGGCGGGCACCGGGGCGTTGAGCATCAGTGTCGGATCGTCACCGATATTGGCATAGGCGACGACGCGGCCGCGCGGCTTCAGGCCGTGCTTGTCGGCATAATCCTTCGACGTCAGCAGGATCGCGGCGGCGCCGTCGACGACGCCCGACGAGTTGCCCGCATGGTGGAAATGCTGGATATCGACGTCGGGATAGCGGCGGTTGATCTGCTTGCGGAAGGTGACGCCGCCGCCAAGGTCGAAGTCGGCGAGCGCGGCGAAGCTGGGCTTCAGCGCGGCGAGACCCTCGGCCGTGGTTTCGGGGCGCGGGAATTCCTCACGATCGAGCGCGACGCTGCCGTCGGTGTTGAGCACGGGGACGACCGACTTCGCGAAGCGGCCTTCCTTGATCGCCTTGTCGGCGCGCTGCTGGCTGACGAGCGCGAGCGCGTCGAGCGCCTCGCGGCTGATGCCCTCCATCGTCGCGATCGCGTCGCCGCAAATGCCCTGGTGCGACTGTGGGTGGAGTTCGTTGAGCGCTTCATGGCCCGAACCCATGCCGAGCGGCTTCAGGCCCGCATTGGCTTCCTCGGCGCCGATCTGGGCGGTGTAGCTCATCATCTCGGTGCCGCCGGCGATGACGCAATCCTCCATGCCGCTCATCACGCTGGCGGCGGCGAAATTCACGGAACTGATGCCGCCGCCGCAGAAACGGTCGAGCGTCGTGCCGCTGGCCTTGATGTCATAGCCCGCCGACAGCGCCGCCATGCGGCCGAGGTCGCCGCCCTGCTTGCCCTTTTGCGTCGAGGTCGACCAGACGATGTCGTCGACGGTCGCGGTGTCGAGATTGTTGCGCTCCTTGATCGCCTTCAGCACCGTCGCGGCGAGATGCTGCGGGTGAAGGTGCGACAGCGCGCCCTTGCCGGGCTTGCCGATCCCGCGCGGGGTGCGGACGGCGTCGATGATATAGGCTTCGGCCATTGGAAAATTCCTTTCTGTGGGGAGTGGCTGTTAACGGGGAGCCATGCGAATCGCGCCGTCGAGGCGGACCGCCTGGCCGTTGAAATAGGTGTTACGGATCATCTCCATCGCCAGGCTCGCATATTCCTCCGCCTTGCCGAGGCGCTTGGGGAAGGGGACGGATGCCTCCAGGCTTTCCTTGACCTTCGGGTTCATATTGCCGAGCAGCGGCGTGCCGAACACGCCCGGCATGATCGAATTGACGCGGATGCCCAGGTCCATCAGGTCGCGCGCCATCGGCAGGACGAGACCGTTGACGCCCGCCTTCGCCGATCCATAGATGACCTGCCCGATCTGCGCATCCTGCGCCGCGACCGAGGCGGTGAA
>PHEM01000503.1 GCA_002842935.1 Alphaproteobacteria bacterium HGW-Alphaproteobacteria-13
AAGCTCAACGCGTTCGTGATGGGGTGACGAAGGGGATGGAGGGGTAATATGCTCTGTTGCCGATTGCCTGTCTCGCGCCGCCGCTCTAGACCCGCCCCTGGACCTTGAACAGCGGAGGAATGCGGGTGAGCGACGCGGGCACGGCAAGCGAAATCTATATCGGGCTGGGCGGCGGCGGCGCGCCCGACGGGCCGCGCCAGTCGCTGGTGCTGAAGCGCGCGAACCGGCACGGGCTGGTGGCGGGCGCGACGGGCACCGGCAAGACCGTGACGTTGCAGGGGCTGGCCGAGGGCTTTTCCGCCGTGGGCGTTCCCGTCTTCGTCGCCGATGTGAAGGGCGATCTGTCGGGCATGGCGATGGCGGGCAGCCCGACCGCCAAGACGCACGAGATTTTCGCCGCGCGCGCGAAGGAGATCGGCGACGCGGAATGGGCCTATCGCGACAATCCCGTGATCTTCTGGGACCTGTTCGGTGAACAGGGGCATCCGGTCCGCACCACCATTTCCGAAATGGGACCGCTGCTGCTCGCGCGGCTGATGGGTCTCAACGAGGTGCAGGAAGGCGTGCTCGCGATCGCTTTCTGCATCGCCGACGAACAGGATCTGCTGCTGCTCGACCTTGGCGACTTGCAGGCGATGCTGGCGTGGTGCGCGGAGAATGCGGGCGAGCTGACGACGCGATACGGCAATGTGTCGAAGGCGACGGTCGGCACGATCCAGCGCCAGTTGCTGACGCTGGAAAGCCAGGGCGGGCGCAATTTCTTCGGCGAACCCGCGCTCGACATCATGGACATGATCCGCTGCGACGAGTCCGGGCGCGGCTATGTCAACATCCTCGCCGCCGACAAGCTGATGGCGAGTCCAAAGCTTTATGCGACTTTCCTCTTGTGGCTGCTGTCGGAGATGTTCGAGACGCTGCCCGAAGTCGGCGACCCCGACAAGCCGAAGCTGGTCTTCTTCTTCGACGAGGCGCATCTGCTGTTCGACGACGCGCCCGCCGCGCTGGTCGACAAGATCGAGCAGGTCGTGCGGCTGATCCGGTCGAAGGGCGTCGGCGTCTATTTCGTGACGCAGAACCCGATCGACGTGCCGGAAAAGGTCGCGGGTCAACTCGGCAACCGCGTCCAGCACGCGCTGCGCGCCTTCACGCCGCGCGATCAGAAGGCGGTGAAGGCGGCCGCCGACACCTTCCGCCCCAATCCCAAGGTCGATGTCGCGCGCGAAATCACCGAACTGAAGGTCGGCGAGGCGCTGGTGTCGCTGCTGATGCCCGACGGCGCGCCGTCGCCGGTCGAACGGACGCTGATCAAGCCGCCCTGCTCGCGCGCCGGACCGCTCGATGCCAAGGAGCGCGCGATCATCCGCTCCATCTCGCCGCTCGACGGCAAATATGACGAAGCGGTGAACCGCGAAAGCGCCGAGGAACTGCTCGCCGCCAAGGCCGAGCAGGCGCGCGCCGCCACCGTCGAGGCGAAGGCGCAGGCCGAAGCCGACAAGCAGGCCGCGCTCGCCGCCAAGGAAGAGGCGAAGCGCAAGGCGGCCGAGGAGCGTGAACGGCTGCGCACCGAAAAGGCGGCGGCGCGCGAGGCGGCGAAGCCCAGCTTCACGGAAAAAATGGTGCAGTCCGCCGCCCGCTCCGCGGCGACCAGCCTTGGCCGGCAGGTCGCGGGCAAGTTCGGCGGTCAGCTGATGCGCGGGATATTGGGCGGGCTGTTCAAATAGCCGCACAGGGGCGGCGAGTGGGTTTGCATGTGTCCGCCTATCATTGCCATTCGTCGTGCTGAACTTGGGCGTGTCATCATTTAAGCAAGATGATTGCGGCGGCGAGATGGATAGCGCCGAGGAAGATGAGGGCACGCTTGTCGTACCGTGTTGAGATGGC
>PHEM01000504.1 GCA_002842935.1 Alphaproteobacteria bacterium HGW-Alphaproteobacteria-13
CCCTTTTTCTTTCAACGGCGCGGCTGGCCGTGCGGTTGGAATGAAAAGCCGCTTCGCGGCAAGCGCGGCCTCTTCGCGCCTTCGCGTCTTCGCGTGAAACAAAAAATCGCCGTCGCTTATTCCGCGTCCAGCCCATAGGCGGTGTGCAGCACGCGCACCGCCAGTTCGGTCTCGTCCTCGTCGATCAGCACGCTGACCTTGATCTCGCTGGTCGAGATCGCCTGGATGTTGATGCCGCGATCGGCGAGCGCGCGGAACATGGTGCTGGCGACGCCCGCGTGGCTCTTCATGCCGACGCCGACGACGCTGATCTTCGCGACCTTGTCGTCGCTGATGATGCGGTTGAAGCCGATCTTGTCCTTCTCGCTTTCGAGCAGGTCGATCGAGCGGATCAGATCGGTCGCGGGGACGGTGAAGGTCACGTCGGTCTCGCCCTTGTCGCGGCCGACATTCTGGATGATCATGTCGACGTTGATCCCGGCGGCGGCGAGCGGGCCGAAGATGGTGGCGACCGCGCCGGGCCGGTCGGGGACGCGGGTGACGATGATCTTGGCCTCGTTCTTGTCGTGGGCGATGCCGGTGATCAGTTGCCGTTCCATCTGATGTTCCTCTATTTCCTCGTCGCTGACGATCATCGTGCCTTGCTTGGGACCCTCGTCGCCCTCGACGAAGCTGGAAAGCACCTGCACGCGCACGCCTTCCTTCATCGCGAGGCCGACCGAGCGCGTCTGGAGCACCTTGGCGCCGACGCTCGCCAGCTCCAGCATTTCTTCATAGGTGACATAGTCGAGCTTCTGCGCGCGGGCGACGATGCGCGGGTCGGTGGTATAGACGCCGTCGACGTCGGTATAGATGTCGCAGCGGTCGGCCTTCACCGCCGCCGCGACCGCGACCGCGCTGGTGTCGGAACCGCCGCGCCCCAGCGTCGCGACGCGATTGTCGTCCATCATGCCCTGAAAGCCGGGGATGACCGCGACTTCGCCGCTCGCCATCGCGGCGGCGAGGGCGCCCGTCTCGATGCTGGAGATGCGCGCGCGGGCGTGCGTTTCCTCGGTGCGGATCGGCAATTGCCAGCCCAGCCAGCTGCGCGCCGGAACGCCCATCGCCTGCAAGGTCAGCGCCAGCAGGCCCGACGTCACCTGCTCGCCGCTCGCCACCACCACGTCATATTCGGCGGGGTCATAGCGGGGGTTCGCCTCGCGGCAGAAATTGACGAGCCGGTCGGTCTCGCCCGCCATGGCGGATACGACGACCGCGACTTCATTGCCCTGGCGGACTTCGCGCGCGACGAGTTTCGCCACGGTGCGAATCCGCTCGGTGCCCGCCATCGACGTGCCCCCGAATTTCATCACGATCCGCGCCATGTCGCCCCGCTTTCCTGAACTGGTTCCGGCCGCACGTGTCCCACAGGCGCGTGCGGCGTCCGGCTGTTAGGCAAGGGCAAGGGCGATGGCAAGACCGGCTTCGCATGCGGTCCACAGAATTTCTTGCGCCCGCGATGGCGCGGTGCCACATCGGACGGCATGAACAGCACGACGATCAACCCCAGCGAAGCAGCCCATTTCGGCGCGCTCGCCGCCGACTGGTGGGACCCGCGCGGGTCGTCGGCGATGCTGCACCGGCTCAATCCCGTGCGCCTCGCCTATATCCGTGAGCGCATCGACGCGCATTGGCATGGCGACGCGCGCGCGCTGCGCCCGCTGGCGGGGAAGACGGCGCTGGACGTCGGCTGCGGCGCCGGGCTGCTCGCCGAGCCGCTGGCGCGGATGGGCGCCGAGGTCACGGGCGTCGATGCGGCGCCGGAGAATATCGCGGCCGCGCGCGATCATGCGGCGGGGCAGGGGCTGGCGATCCGCTATCACGCCGGGGAATTGGCGGCG
>PHEM01000056.1 GCA_002842935.1 Alphaproteobacteria bacterium HGW-Alphaproteobacteria-13
GACCGTTCGTGCTGAGCTTGTCGAAGCACCGTCCTTCTTCTTGCGGCGCCAAAAGGAAGAACGGCCCTTCGACAAGCTCAGGGCAAACGGTGCAGATTTTCAGAGCAAACGGTTCAGATTTAACGCACAGCGCTCGCCGATGTTGCGACCATCGCCGTCCGGGATAGAAGACCGCTTCGCGGCAGGCACGGTCTCTTCGTGTCTTCGTGCCTTTGTGTGAGACCAGAATGGCCCGCCTTGTCGGCTATCCCACCAGATAATTCCGCAAAACCAGATCACGCTCCAGCGCCGTCGCATCCTTGAAGAGATGCCCCGCGATCCCCGCCTCCTCGGCCGCAGCGACATTCTCTGCCACGTCATCGACGAACAGCGCCCCCGCCGGATCGATGCCGAACCGCTCGATGGCGAGGGCAAAGATGGCGGGATCGGGCTTCATCAGCTTTTCGGTGCCGGAGACGATGATGTCCCGGAAGCGGTCGAATATCGGCTGCGTCGGGCGGAAGCCTGCCCAGAATTCATGGCCGAAATTGGTGATGGCGAACAGCGGCACCCCCGCCGCGTCGAGCCGCTCGACCAGTTCGAGGCTGCCGGGCACCGGTCCCGGGATCGTCTCGTTGAAGCGCGCGGCATAGGCGTCGATCAAGGCGGCGTGGCCGGGAAATTCGGCCTTGCGTTCCGGCAGCATCGCCGCCAGCGGGCGGCCCGCGTCATGCTGGAAATGCCATTCGGGCGTGACGACATGCGTCACGAACCATTCCAGCTCTTCGCGGTCGGCGATCAGCTTGGCGAACAAGTGGCGCAAGTCCCAGTCGAACAGCACGCGCCCGACGTCGAAGATCACGCAGCGTTCGATCATGGCCGCCCCCGGACACGCGAAAGCGCCGCCGGAAGCATCCGACGGCGTCCCGCTGGCTGGCAATGCGCGCGGAGCCGTGGCCCCACGGGGCGATCAGCCCTGGCGCGCCTTGAAGCGGCGGTTGGTCTTGTTGATCACATAGGTCCGGCCACGGCGGCGGATCACGCGGTTGTCCCGGTGGCGGTCCTTCAGCGACTTCAGGCTGTTGCGAATCTTCATGGCTTTTGTCCGTAAAATTTCAGCGTTGCACGCGAAGCGGCGCACCTATGGGGATGTGGGCGGAAAGTCAACCGCTCGTGACCCACATTTCGTCACCCCGGACTTGATCCGGGGTCCCGCTTGGCGCCGCGAAAAAGCGGGACCCCGGATCAAGTCCGGGGTGACGAGGGAAGGGTTCCTACCCCGCCAGCGCCTTTTGCCGCCGCCGCTGCACCGACGAGCCATAGCCCATCGCCTCGCGATATTTGACGACGGTGCGCCGCGCGATGTCGTGGCCCTCGGCGGCGAGCTTCTGCGCGATCGCCTCGTCCGACAGGATCGCCTTCGCATCCTCGGCGTCGATCAGCGCCTTGATGCGGCTCTTGACCGCTTCCGCCGACACCGCGCCGTCGCCCGCCGTCGCGGCGATGCCGCTGGAGAAGAAATATTTCAGCTCGAACAGCCCGCGCGCGCACGACAGATATTTGTTGCTGGTGACGCGGCTGACGGTCGATTCGTGCATCCCGATTTCCTCGGCGACCTGGCGCAATGTCAGCGGCCGCATATGCGCGACGCCGTGGAGGAAGAAGCCCTCCTGCTGCTTGACGATCTCGCTCGCGACCTTGACGATCGTGCGCTGCCGCTGGTCGAGCGCGCGCACCAGCCAGTTCGCGCCCGCAAGCTGTTCCGACAGCCACGCGCGGTTCTTCGTCCCCGCGCCCTTGACAAGTTCGGCATGATAGCGCCGGTTGACGAGCAGGCGCGGCAGCGTGCCGCCGTTCACCTCGACCGCCCAGCCCTCCGCCGTCCGCCGCACGAAGATATCGGGGACGACCGCCTGCGCGGGCGCGCCGCCAAAGCGCAGCCCCGGTTTCGGATCATAGCCGCGCAGTTCGCGGATCATGTCGGCCAGATCCTCGTCATCGACGCCGCAGATGCGCCTCAGCTGCGGAAAGGCGCCCTTCGCGACGAGATCAAGATGCGCGATCATCCGTTCCATCGCCGGGTCGTAGCGGTCCGCCTCGCGCGCCTGGATGGCGATGCATTCGGCGAGATCGCGCGCACCGACGCCGGAGGGGTCGAACCGCTGCACGACGCCCAGCACATGCTCGACAAGCGCCAGCGGCACGCCCAGCCGCTGCGCGAGTTCGGCAAGGTCGGCGCGCAGATAGCCCGCCTCGTCGATCAGCGCGACGATCTGCTCGGCGACCATCGCCTCGACGCCGCCGAAATGCTCGCCGACCTGCGCGAGCAGATGGTCGTACAGCGTCTCGTCCGCGCCCGCGAAACTGTCGAAATCAATGCCTTCGCCATTGCCCGCCAGACCTGCGCCGTCGCTGGCGCTGTCATGGTGGAAGCGCTCCTCGGCGAAATCGACGTCGAGATCGTCGGCGGTTCCCGCGTCGGACGCCAGCGCCTCGGCGGTGTCGGACGGCGGGGCTTCGGCGGGCGGCGCGTCCCCGGTCTCGTCCGCCGGACCGTCACTGTCGGCGGGCGCGGTGTCAAGCAGCGGATTGCTCTCCAGCGCCTCGGCCAGATAGGATTCGAGTTCGAGGTTCGACAGCGCCAGCAGCTTGATCGCCTGCTGAAGCTGCGGCGTCATCACCAGCGATTGCGACTGGCGGAGATCGAGGCGCGGACCCAACGCCATCGGCTATGATCAGCTTCTTGTTCCGTTCGTGTCGAGCGAAGTCGAGACACCCATCAGGCCAGCGCAAGGCCGAGGGGCATCTCGACTTCGCTCGATGCGAACGGAAACTGAAAACCGCTTAACCGGCACTGGAAAAGCTCCAGCCCCTCACAGCGAGAACCCCTCGCCCAGATACAGCCGCCGCACTTCGGGATCGGCGACCAGTTCGGCGGGCGAACCCGCGAGCAGCACCTTGCCGTCATAGATGATGCAGGCGCGATCGACGAGGTCGAGCGTCTCGCGGACATTGTGATCGGTGATCAGCACGCCGATACCGCGCGTCTTGAGGTCCGCAACCAGATCGCGGATGTCGGCGATCGAAATCGGGTCGATGCCCGCGAACGGCTCGTCGAGCAGCATGATCGACGGATTCGCGGCCAGCGCACGCGCAATCTCCGCCCGCCGCCGCTCGCCGCCCGACAGCGCCATCGCCGCCGCGCCGCGCAGCCGCGTCAGGCCGAATTCCTCCAGCAGTTCGTCGAGCCGCTGCGCCCGCGCGATCTTGTCCGGTTCGCTCAGCTCCAGCACGGCGGCGATATTCTGCTCGACCGTCATGCCGCGAAAGATCGAGGTTTCCTGCGGCAGATAGCCCAGACCCAGGATCGCACGGCGATACATGGGCAGCGCCGTGATATCCGCGCCGTCAAGCATGATGCGCCCGGCGTCGGGCCGCACCAGCCCCATGATCGAATAGAAGCAGGTCGTCTTGCCCGCGCCATTGGGACCGAGCAGGCCGACCACTTCGCCCTTGCCGACCGACAGCGACACGTCGGACAGGACGACGCGCTTGTCATAGCTTTTGGCGATGGAGATGACGGCCAGCCCGTTGCCGGCGGCGGCGTCCTGCTGGACATGCGCCTGATGCTCGGCGACGCCATGGTCGTTTTCGGCCAGCGCCGTCACGGTCGCTTCATCTTTCATAGGCGGTAGATCCGTTTCATTTCTGCCCGGCGTTACCCCAGCGACGCGGCGGCCGTCAATCTGGCAGGATTTTTGCATCTTCTTTACTCCCCTCCCGCAAGCGGGAGGGGTTGGGGGTGGGCGCGAGCAAAGCGAGCCGATGCCAAGCCCACCCCGCTGCGGCTAGGCAGCAAGCTGCCAAGCCTCGCTGCCCCTCCCGCCTGCGGGAGGGGGAGAGGCCTAATGCCCCGCCTGCGGCCCGCGCGTGACGCCCGATTGGGCGAGTTGATCGTCGATCGCCGCGATCAGCCGCTCCAGCCCGGCTTCGTCCTTCGCCTCCGCGCGGGCGACGAGGACGTCCTGCGTGTTGGAGGCGCGGAGCAGCCACCAGCCGTCGTCGGTCAGCACGCGCGCGCCGTCGGTGCGGTCGACCTGCGCGCCCGCCGCGGTCAGCCGCTCCAGAACTTCGTCCACAATGGCGAATTTTCGCGGCTCATCGACCTGAAAGCGCATTTCCGGGGTATTGACCATCGGCGCCATTGCGCCGCGCAACGCCGTGACGCTCTGCCCCAGCACGCTCGCCGTCTCGATCAGCCGCACGGCGGCATAGGGCGCGTCGTCATAGCCGTAATAGCGGTCGGCGAAGAAGATATGTCCGCTCATCTCGCCCGCCAGCGGACTGCCGGTTTCCTTCATCTTCGCCTTGATCAGGCTGTGCCCGGTCTTCCACATCAAGGGCACGCCGCCGAGTTCGGCGACGCGGTCGAAAAGCGCCTGGCTGGCCTTCACATCGGCAATGATCGTCGTGCCGGGATGCTCCCGAAGCACGGCGGCGGCATAGATTTGCAGCAACTGGTCGCCCCAGATCACGCGGCCCTGCCCATCGATCGCGCCGATACGGTCGCCGTCGCCGTCGAAAGCCACTCCGAAATCGAGGCTTTTCTCCGCGACGAGCTTGCGCAGGTCGGCCAGATTCTTTTCCTCTGTCGGGTCAGGATGGTGGTTCGGGAAATGGCCGTCGATAGTAGTGTAGAGCAGATGATGCTCGCCGGGCAGGCGCGCGGTCAGTTTCTCGATGACAGTGCCTGCGGCGCCGTTGCCCGCATCCCAGCCGATGCGGAAGGCGCCGCCGGCGAAACCCTCGACCAGCCGGTCGACATAGGCGTCCTCGATGTCGATGCGCTCGGACGTGCCCGCGCCGCTCTCCCAGTCCCCGGCGGCGGCCATCTCGCCGATCCGCTGAATGTCCGCGCCGAAGAAGGGACGCCCCTGAAACACCATCTTGAAGCCGTTATAGTCGGGGGGGTTATGGCTGCCGGTTATCTGTATGCCGCCGTCAACATCCTCGGTTGACGCCGCATAATAGAGCATCGGCGTCGGTCCCAGCCCGACGCGCAGCGCATCGACGCCCGCCGCGTTGATGCCTTCGACCAGCGCTTCCTCCAGCATCGGCGAGGACAGCCGCCCGTCATAGCCGACCGCGACGCGCCGACCACCCGCGCGCGCGATCAGCGTCGCGAAACTGCGTCCGATCGCCCGGGCATCGTCCGCCGACAGCGTGTCGCCGACCACGCCGCGAATGTCATATTCGCGCAACATCGTCGGATGGAATTGGTGAGTCATGACGAACGCTCCTTGAATCGGGAATCAGGCGGCGGCGAACAAATCCCCGTCCGGATGGAACCGTTCGCGCGCGGGAAGGTTCAATCCGGCCATCGCCTCGCGCAGTTCCTGCCGCGCGACGACATGGCCGATGCCCATGCCGCCCAGATGCGCCTTGTCGAGCAAGGTCAGTCCCGCCGGGAACAGCTCGCGATAGATGACGCGCTCGCCGAGGCCGGGGATGACGCGAAAGCCGACGCGGCGCGAAAGCTGCGTCAGCGCCTCGCCGACGCGGCGCATATTGTGGGCATCGACATGCTGGAGCCGGTTGCGCAGCACGATCCAGTCGATCGTGCGCCCGTCGCTTTTCGCGCGCGCCTTGCGCGTGTCCCAGATCAGTTCGGAATAAAAGCTGGGGCGCGTGACCTGGAAGGTTTCGGGATCGACCTGCCCGATCAGGTCGAAGTCGATGAAGCTGTCGTTGATCGGCGTGATCAGCGTGTCGGCGGTGGTCGCGATATGGCGCGCGAACGGGTCGTCGCGGCCCGGCGTGTCGGCGAACAGATAGTCGGCCTTTTCGGCCAGCCGGGCGACCTGTTCGTCGAGTTCTTCGACCGTCGATCCCTCGAACACTTCGAACACCGGGGTCGGCAGGTCGATACCGCGCCGCCGCGCCGTTTCCACGCGATTTTCCAGATAGCGGTGAAAGGTGCGCTGGCGCGGGTCGAGGTCGATGCCCGCGACGCGCCAGCCCTGGCTGGCCAGCGCCACCGCGAAATGGACGGCGCAGGTCGATTTGCCGGTGCCGCCCTTTTCATTGGCGAAGATGATCCGGTGCGGGGCTGGCTTCGTCATGACCGTTGCGATTTTCCTGTCGGCGCGGCATGGCTGCCGCCTGGGTGGTGCGTAAAGCGCCGCCAATATCGGAGGGCGGCCAAGCGTGCAAATCATCCGTGACATAGCGACGCTGCACCGCGCGGTCGCGGCGCTTCAGCAAGGCGGCAAAAGCGTCGCGCTGGTGCCGACGATGGGCGCACTGCACGACGGCCATCTTTCGCTGGTCCGCATGGCACGGCGCGTCGCCGATCATGCCGTCGTATCGATCTTCGTCAACCCGACGCAGTTCGGCCCGAACGAGGATTATGCCGCCTATCCCCGCGACGAAGCGCGCGACGCCGCACGGCTGGTCGAGGAAAAGACCGCGCTCTTGTGGGCGCCGGACGTCGCCGTCATGTATCCGGACGGGCACCGCACGCATATCGAAGTCGCGGGGCTTGGCGCCGATTATTGCGGCGCGGCGCGGCCCGGCCATTTCGACGGCGTCGCGACCGTGGTCGCCAAGCTGTTCAACCAGGTGCGCCCCGACATCGCCATCTTCGGCGAAAAGGACTGGCAGCAGCTGGCGATCATCCGCCGCATGGCGCGCGACCTGGACTTCGCGGTCGACATATTGGGTGCGCCGATCGCGCGCGACGCTGACGGGCTGGCGCTGTCGTCGCGCAACGCCTATCTCTCGCCCGAACAGCGCGCCGCGGCCGCGGCTTTTCCCGCCGCGCTGAAGGAAGCGGCGGCGGCGATCGCGGGCGGCGCGGGCGTCGATACAGCGTTGGCGAAGGCCCAGGCGGACATCATCGCGGGCGGGTTCGACAGCGTCCATTATGTCGCGCTGGCCGACGCCGACAGCCTGGAAAGACTGGCCGAATATCGCCGCCCCGCGCGCTTGCTGGCGGCGGCGCGAATCGGCAAGACGCGCCTGATCGACAATCTGGCAGTGGAATAAACCCGTCGTCCCCGCGCAGGCGGGGACCGCCGTCGGTTTACGCATCGCAGGCAGAGTCAGGCTTCCAGCGGTCCCCGCCTGCGCGGAAACGATGTTTTTTGAGCAAGGCAAAAGTCAGGAAAACCCAGACTTTTCAGATGCTTCAGAACTTATCCCAAAAAATCCGCGCCCGCGTTAACGCTTTGTTGACCATAAACCGCAAATTTCGATCCCGAGGTCTCCATGTGGGGTGGAGGCGACAGGGGGTTATCATGGCGAACAGTCTGAAGTCTGCCCAATATCTGATCGAAAGCCGGCTGCTCGACGCGGCGCGCGGCGACGCGGGCGCCTATTTCGATCTGGGCATCGCATTCTCGACCGGCACCGGCGGCGTCGATGTCGATCTGGTGCAGGCGCATAAATGGTTCAATCTTTCCGCGCTCGGCGGCAGCATCGAGGGCCAGCAATGCCGCGCCGACGTGTCGGGCGAAATGAGCCGCGACGAAATCGCCGAGGCGCAGCGCCAGGCGCGCGCCTGGCTCGACGAAACCGCCCGCCGCCCGGCGGCGCGCCGCTTCGCGGCCTGATTCCTGCTCACGCGAAGACAGTTTCAGAATAATCTTACACAAAGGCACAAAGGCACGAAGAGAGGGGCCAATTTCTTCGTGCCTTTGTGCCTTTGTGTGAGATATTTCTTCTTGCCGCCTTCGCGCCATTCACTCCGCCCGCCGGAACGGCATATGCCCTTCCAGCCACTCCATTTCCCGCTCCTCGGCCGCGCGTTCGCGTTCCAGATAGTCGGCGACGGCGCGCCGGAAACCCGGATCGGCGATGAAATGCGCCGACCATGTCGCGACCGGGCCATAGCCGCGCGCCAGCTTGTGCCCGCCTTGCGCGCCTGCCTCCACTCGCGCGAGACCGCGCGCGATCGCGATGTCGATCGCACGATAATAGCATAGCTCGAAATGCAGGCAGGGGATGTCCACAAGGCACCCCCAGTAACGGCCATAGAGCGTGTCGGCACCGATCAGGTGCATCGCGCCCGCGACCGGCCGGTCGCCGTCATGGGCGATCGACAGCAGCACCCGGTCCGCCATCCGCGCGCCCATCAGGTCGAACGCCGCGCGCGTCAGATAGGGGTGGCCCCATTTGCGCGCGCCCGTGTCCTGATAGAAAAGCCACATCGCGTCCCAATGTTCGGGCCGGATCGCGTCGCCCGTGACATCCTCGATCCGCAGGCCCCGCACCGCCCGCGCGCGTTCCTTGCGAAGCTGCTTGCGCTTCGCCGAATTCAGCGTGGCGAGGAAATCGTCGAAGCTGCGATAGCCCCGGTTGGCGAAATGGAACTGGATGTCGCGGCGGACCAGCCAGCCCGCCCGTTCGAACAGCGCCATCTGGTCCGGCGCGACGAAGGTCGCGTGCGCCGACGACAGGCCATTCTGCCGCACCACCGCCTCTGCGCCGCGGATCAGCAGCATCGCCGCCTCCTCGTCCGCCGCCAGCAGGCGCGGTCCCGGCACGGGCGTGAAGGGCACCGCGATCTGAAGCTTTGGATAATAGGCGCCGCCCGTGCGCTCCCACGCGTCGGCCCACGCATGGTCGAAGACATATTCGCCCTGGCTGTGCGTTTTCAGATAGGCGGGCGCGGCGCCGACGAGCCGCCCGTCCGCCTGCTGGACCAGCAGCGGCGCCGCCTGCCAGCCCGTGCCCGGACCGACGCTGCCCGATTCTTCCAGCAGCGACAGGAAATCATGGCTGACGAAGGGGTTGCCGCCGCCCGCCAGCCTGTCCCAAGCCGCCGCGTCGACCGCGGCGACGCCGGTGCCGAGCGCAATCGTCCGCGCGGGCGATTCGGCCTCGGCCATGGCTGTGCTTCAGGCCCGCTTCACCGCGACGATCGCGTCGACCTCGACCGCCGCGCCCAGCGGCAGCGACGCGACGCCGACGGCGCTGCGCGCGTGGCGGCCCGTTTCGCCGAACAGCGATTCCATCAGTTCCGACGCCCCGTTCGCCACCTTGGGCTGGGCCGTGAAATCCGGCGTGCTGTTGACGAACACGCCCAGCTTGACGATTCGTTCGACACGCGACCAGTCGCCGCCGACCGCGCCGCCGACCTGCGCGACGAGCATCAGCGCGCAAAGCCGCGCGGCGTCATAGCCCGACGCCTCGTCCATGTCGGCGCCCAGCCGCCCCGTGACGATCTGTCCACCCCGAAACGGCAATTGTCCGCTGATATGCAGCAGCCCGTCCCGCTCGACCACCGGCACATAGGCGGCGACAGGCGCGGCGGGCGTCGGAAGCTCCAGGCCGAGTTCGGCCAGTTTTGCGGGAATGTCCATGATATGTCCTTTTGTTCTGAATGGCCGAAATGGCGTCTTTCCGTTTCCCCGAGCGAAGACGAGGGGCTTGTTCGAGCGAAGCGAGAACCCGCGCCGTCGCTGCCTCGACTTCGCTCGGCATAGCCCCTCGCCTTCGCTCGGGGAAGCGGGTCGGACGGGTCCTAGGCCAATTCGGGCGCCGGAATATTGTCCGCCAGCCTCGCGAGGACCCACGCCAGCGCCGCGCTCCACTCGTCGATTCGCGCATGGGCGTGGCGCGTCGGCGGAACCCGGCCCGCGATCGCCGGTTCGCCGACCATGTGCAGCCGCCATACCTGCGGCGCCTCGATCGCGACCGAACGATGATGGTTGGCCAGATCGTCGATGAACACCGCGACGGACGGACTCCGTTCCTCGATCAGCCGCCGGACCGGCGCGCCCTTGCCGCCGCGGCTGCCGATCACCGGGGCGTGGAAGCCCAGCGCGCGAAGCTGGTCGGCGCGGCGCTGCTGATGGTCGGGTCCGACATTGGTGAGGACGACGATGTCGGCCTGTCCACCGATCGCGGCCATCGCCGCGATCGCGCCGGGAATCGGCGTCTGCCGCCCCATCTCGTGCCGGAAAAAGCCGTCGAGCAGCGGCCAGACCTCGGCCGCCTCCAGCGGCGTGCCGCATTCCTTGCGCTTCAGCGCATTGGCGAAGCTCGTGTCCTCCATGCGGAACAGCACGCCATGCTCGGCATCGACCCATTCGGCAAAGGGCACCACCATATGCATCAGCACTTCGTCGCAATCGGTGATGACGAGGGGGCGAGTCATGCGTGAATCCTTTCCGGGCTTTCCGGGCCTTCCAACCGGTGCGCCGCGGCGGCCAGCCGGTCGGGTTCGATGTCCAGCGCGGCGGCGCAGGCGACCAGGTCGGCCTCATGCCCCGCCAGGAAGGACAGCACCGCCGCCAGCGTCGCGCGCTGTCCCAGCGAGGCGCGCAGCCCGTCCGGCGACAGCCCTGTCAGTCCCAGCAGCCGCTCCGCACGCGGCTCGTCGGCCAATATCCAGCCCAGCGCATGGAGCGCCAGCGCCTCGTCATCGTCATGCACCGGGGGTCCCCCTCTTGTCGGCGGGCAATTGTGTCATGCCGCCGATTCGCCTAAACGGGCGGCGGACGCAAGCGGGGAAAGCAAATGGGCAAGACCATTTTGGTCGTCGAGGACAATGAACTGAACCTGCGCCTGTTCTGCGACCTGCTCAACGCCCATGGCTATAGCGCGCACCCAGTGCGCGACGGCCGCGACGCGCTGGCGAAAGCACGCGAAGTCGCGCCCGACCTGATCATCATGGACATCCAGCTGCCGCATGTCAGCGGGCTGGACCTGATTGGCCAGATGAAGGCCGACCTGACGCTGCGCGCCGTGCCGATCATGGCGGTGACCGCCTATGCGGGCAAGGGCGACGAGGAGCAGATCCGGGCGGCGGGGGCGGAGGCCTATGTCTCGAAGCCCATTTCGGTGATCAAGTTCATCGAGAGCGTGGGGGCGTTTGCGTGAGGGCGCCGCTCTCTCCCCTTCAAGGGAGAGATACGCAGGCTTGCCGGCTTGTCCGGCTAGCCGCAGTTGAGAGGGGGATAAGGGAGCGCTGTCTCCCCCTCTCCCAACCCTCTCCCCTGAAGGGGAGAGAGCTATCCCGTCCATCGCACGCACACGAAAAAGGGCGGCGCAAGGCCGCCCCCGGATCCCGGCTTCCGCCGGGATGACGCATCGCCAAGCCGTTCAGCTATGCTGAACGGGTCGATGCGTCACTTGATCTTCGCTTCCTTGAACTCGACATGCTTGCGCGCACGCGGGTCATATTTGCGCACCGACATCTTCTCGGTCATCGTGCGCGGGTTCTTCTTGGTAACGTAGAAAAAGCCCGTGTCGGCGGTGCTCACCAGCTTGATCTTGACGGTGGTCGGCTTGGCCATGGCCCTGTTCCTCGAACTATCTGCACATCCGCCGGACCGTCCGGCACATGCGGCGGGACTGAAGGTCCCGGCGGTTGGTGTGAAAAACAAGAGGGCCGCACGGACACCGCGCCGCCCTCATTTATCCGCGCGCCATTGGCGGGATTCGCCGCCTGTGTCAAGCCAATGCGTCAAGCGGCAGGCGTCGGCGGGCAGGCCCGGCGGCCCACCCGCGCGCACGTCAGGCCGTGCGCAGCTCGAAGCGCACCGTCATCACTTTCCAGCTTTCCTCCGGCACGCCGCCGCGCGTCGCGGGCTTGAAGCGCCATTTCGACAGCGCGCGCCGCCGCGTCTCCTCAAAGAAGCCGGGGCTGTCGGCGCTGATCAGCTCGACGGCCTTGACGCGGCCGGCCGTCGGTGCCGATCAGCACGCGCACCCTGGCCGCGCCCTCGACCTCCCGCCGCCGCTCGCTCGCTGGATAGTCGGGCTGAAAAACGGCGGCAAAGCGCGTGTCCAGCTCCGCCAGCACCAGCGGCGGCTGGACGGGCGGGACCTCGGCGACCGCCGGTCCGGTCCCGCTGCCCACCGGCGGCACATAGGGAATCACCTCCGCTTCGGCTGCGTCGCTCGACACGGGCGGCAGTTTCGTCGGCGCCGTCGTGAGGGAGGTGTCGCGCCGTTCGGGCTGCGGCTGGGCGTCGGGGCGCGGTTCGGGCGGCTGGGGCTTCGGCAGCGTGATGCTTTCCTACGCCTGCGGCTCGGCCTTTGGCGGCCGATCGATCACCATCGGCGACAGCGCCACCGCCAGCACGAGCAGGCCCGGCACACCGACGGCCAGCACCGCCGCCAGCGGCCTGTGCGCGGCGCCGGGATCATAGCTGCCGCGCGGCGGGCCGGCGGGTGTCGCCTCTCGCCGCGACGTCGCGGCCAGGGCCGAAAACAAGGGTATCAGGGTCATGGCATCTCTCCTTGCCGTCCAAGGATCGGGTCGCGCCGCGTTGACCGCTGCTGTCCGGCCAAATCCAGAAATTGATATAATATAACATTACGACATTGGTCAAGCGAGATTGGAGCGCCGTGCGTCAAACTTGAACCGTATCCCCGAGCGAAGTCGAGGCAGCGACGGTGCGGGTTCTCGCTCCGCTCGCACAAGCCCTTCGGCTTCGCTCGGGGATACGGTGATTGGTTCGCGCAATTCGCGCGCGAATTTTCCGCTGAAAAGCGCCGGTCAGCCCGCCGACAGCCGCGCCACCGCCTCGCTCTTCGCGATCAGCGGCAGCAGTTCGGCCATGTCCGGCCCATGATCCAGCCCCGTCAGCGCACGGCGCAGCGGCAGGAACAGCGCGCGCCCCTTTGCCCCCGTCGCCGCCTTCACGGCGCCGGTCAGCGCGTGCCAGGGATCGGCGGCCCAGTCGAGACCGGGCGCGGCGGCGGCGGCGGCGACCAGCACGTCCCGGTCGGCCGCGTCCGCGACAGGCGGCGTGAAGGGACCGTCAAAGACGCGAACCCACGCCGCCGCCTCGGCGACCGTCATCAGGTTCGGGCGGATCGCATTCCAGCGCGCCTCGTCAATCGCGGCGGGCAGGCGGCTTTCGACGGCGGCATAGGCGGTCTGGTGCAAGATCTTCTGGTTGAGCAAGGCCAGTTCGGCTTCGTCGAAGCGCGCGGGGGCGCGGCCGAAGCGGGCGAAATCGATAGTGGCGATCAGCGGATCGAGCGACGTGACCGGCTCGACCGGATCGCTGGTGCCCA